>JBLMXA010000328.1:0-8494 GCA_050257515.1 Acidobacteriota bacterium
CCGCCGTCGACAGCGGACCGGCGACCACGACCAACGCGAGCGACCTGATCGTGGGCGCCGATTACGTCGAGTACGCGGTGGTGACGCCGGGCCCGGGCTTCACGACCCGCGTCACCGTGTCGTACGACAGCATCGAGGACATGCTCGCGACCTCGGTCGGTACCTACGACGCGACGGCGACCCAGTCGGCAGCCGGGCGCTCCGTCATGCGCCTGATCGCGTTCCGCGAGGGGCCGTAGCGGCGGGGACGAGGCTGGTGACGCGCGTGACGCTGAGCTAGGGTCGCGCCATGAAGATCCTGGTCACCACCATCCTCGCTTCGGCAGCCTTCGCGGCGACCGCCGGCGCGGCGCCGTTCGCGCTCAAGAGCACCGACTTCAAGCCGTACGGCACGCTCTCCGACAAGCAGGCGTTCAACAGCTTCGGCTGCACCGGCGAGAACGTGTCGCCCGAGCTCGAGTGGTCGAACCCGCCCGCGGGCACGAAGAGCTTCGCGCTCATGGTCCACGACCCGGACGCGCCGACCGGCTCGGGCTGGTGGCACTGGGTCGTCTACAACATCCCCGCCGACGCGAAGTCGCTGCCGGCCGGCGCCGGCACCGCCGACGGCAAGCACCTGCCCGCGGGCGCGGTGCAGGGCAACACCGATTTCGGCACGCCCGGCTACGGCGGCCCGTGCCCGCCCGCCGGCAGCGGCAAGCACCACTACGAGTTCACGCTGTTCGCGCTCAAGGTCGACAAGCTCGACCTGCCGAAGAACGCGACCGCCGCGTTCGTCGGCTTCAACGTGCAGGGCAACGCGATCGGCAAGGCGAAGCTGACCGGGATGTACGGCCGCAAGAAGTAGGCTCAATAGGGAATAGGCAACAGGGAACCGAGAGGTCTGAATTTCCGGAACCTCTCGGTTCTCGGTTGAGTATTCCCTATTCTCTGGGATCGCTAGCGCGATGCCTTGAGCTTCTTGATCTCCGCCACCAGCTCGGGAATCGCCTTCTCCCACTCCTGGACGATGCCGTAGTCGGCGACCTGGAAGATCGGCTCGTCCTTGTTCTTGTTGATCGCGACGATCGTCTTGGAGCCCTTCATGCCGGCGAGGTGCTGGATCGCGCCCGAGATCGCGACGGCGAAGTAGAGGTTCGGCGCGACGATCTTGCCGGTCTGGCCGACCTGCCAGTCCGCGGGGACCATGCCGGCATCGGTCGCGGCGCGCGAGGCGCCCATCGCGGCGCCGAGCAGGTCGGCGAGCTCCTCGAGCACCTTGAAGTTCTCGCCGTTGCGCATGCCGCGGCCGCCCGACACGACGACCTTCGCATCGGCGAGGTCGGGACGATCGCTCTTGGCCGCGTCGAGCTTCTCGAACTTCGCGCCGAGCGCGTTGACGTCGCCGGCGGGCGCGGTCGTCACGCTGCCGGCCGACGCCAGCTCGGGCGCCGGCTCGAACTCCGACTGGCGCACGGTCACGCAGATCACGGGCGTGCCGATCTCGACGGTCGAGTACGCGTTGCCGGCGAGGATCGGGCGCATGAACTTGTTCGCGCCCTCCGCCTTCGCGATGTCCGAGGCCATGCCGGCGTCGAGCAGCGCGGCGACGCGCGGCATCAGATCCTTGCCGACCGCGGTCGCGGTCGCGGTGACGACCGTCGCGTTCTGCTCCTTCGCGAGCCGCGCGACGATCGGCGCGTAGGTCTCGGCGAGGTAGTGATCGAGCTTGCCGTCGTCGACGACGACGACCTTGCCGGCGTACTTCGCGGCCGCGGCGCCCGCGCCCTGCGCGCCCGCGCCGACGAGCAGCGCGATCACCTCGCCGCCGTGGGCGGCGGCCGAGGCCCGCGCGAACGCGAGGTTCGCGAGCGCGCTCGTGCGCAGCGTGTTGCCGGTGTATTCACAGAATGCGAGTACGTTGCCCATCACAGCACCTTCGCTTCCTCGGCGAGCTTCTTCACCAGGGTGGGAATGTCGGCGACGATCTGACCGGGCGGCCGCGGCGGCGGCAGCGTGACGACGACCTCGTTGATCACCGGCTTGGCCTCGGCGCCGTAGTCGGCGAGCTTGCCGTTCGCCATCGGCTTCTTCTTCGCGGCCATGATGCCCTTGAGCGACGGCAGGCGCGCGCCCTCACCGCCGTACGCGAACGTCGGCGGCGTGACGCCGTTCTTGACCGCGTGCGACGCGACGATGCGGAGGTCGACCGTGATCACGGCCGGCTTCGGCACGCGCTTGTACTCGACGCCGCCGTCGACCTCGCGGCCGACGACCAGCGTGTCACCGGAAACTTCGATCGACGCGGCGAACGTCGCCTGCGGCCAGGCGAGCTTGCCGGCGAGCATCTGGCCAACCTGGTTCGCGTCGCCGTCGACGGCCTGCTTGCCCAGGATCACGAGATCGGGCTTCTCGGCCGCGACGATCGCGGCCAGCACCTTGACGACGACGAGCGAGTCGATCTCCTCGTCCTTCGCGGTCACGTGGATCGCGCGATCGGCGCCCATCGCGAGGCAGGTGCGCAGCTCCTTCGCCGCGTCGTCGGGACCGATGGTGACGACGACGATCTCGCCGCCCGTGCGGGTGTTCGTGTCGCCGTTCTCGAGCAGGCGCAGCGCGGTCTCCACCGCGTACTCGTCGAACGTGTTGACGATCCAGGACGCACCCGAGAGATCGATGTGGCCGTCCTTGATCTTGGCCTTCTGCGTCGGATCGGGGACGCGCTTGATCGGAACGAGGATCTTCATGTCGACTCCTTGGCTAGCAAACCGGTCTCCACGAGCTTGATGACCCAGTCGGCGGCGCGGACGATATCGAACTTCTTCGGACGCGTACCACCACCGAACGGCGCTTTCGCGAGCACCCAGGCGAGCGCGAGCTCGTCGAGCACGCCGAAGATCATGCGGGCCGCGACGTGCGCGGGCACCGCCGTGTCGAGCCCCGCGGCTGCGACCACCCCGCCGAGCAGGCGCAGGAAGTCGGCGAACTCGGGATTCTCGTACTCCTTCATGAACTTGCTCGACTGCCGCAGCTCGATCGTGAGCACCTCGGCGGCCGCCGGCTCGTCGTGGACGAGCTGCAGGTAGCAGCGCACGAACGCGGCGAGCTGCTCCTTCGGCGGCTTGCTCTCGATCGCGGCGCGCAGCGCCTCGTTGACCTGGTGCATGCGCCGCTCGAACAGCGAGATCAGCAGATCGTCCTTGCTCTTGAAGTAGAGGTAGATCGTCCCGTCGGCGACGCCCGCTTCCTTCGCGACGTCGGAGACCTTCGCAGCGAAGAAGCCGTGGCGCGCGAAGATCCGCTCGGCGGCGGACAGGATCCGCTCGCGCTTGTCGGCTCCTCGGTCCGCCACTGAATGAACCGTCATTCAGTCCGGGTTCTACTCCGTATGACGCACTCCGTCAAGCCGGGGCGCGTGCTACAACCCTCGGCGTGTCGAAGGCATTACTGGCCCTGGTGTGCTCGCCCCTGCTGATCGCGGCGTCGTGCGAGAAGAAGTCGGCGACCGCGGATCCCGGAATGGTCGCGGCACTCGATCACAGCGGCTCGGGCGCGAAGGTCGCCGAAGGCGACGGCCCGGTCGACAAGACGCCGCTGGCCGGCATCGACGTCGGCGCGCTGTCGAGCGAGCGTCAGGACTCGTTCTACAAGCTCGTCGGCTCGCTGTCGTCGCCGTGCGGCAAGGCGGAGAGCCTGCGCAAGTCGTTCACGAGCGACACGTCGTGCAAGCGAGCGCCGTTCGCCGTGCGCTACGTCAAGGCGATGCTCGAGGACGAGATCAACGAGTCCGAGGTTCGCGAGGCGTACGAGAACAAGTACAAGCCGAACGACAAGCCGGTGAAGTTCGACGTCTCGAAGGCGCCGCACGCCGGCGCCGAGGACGCGCCGGTCAAGCTGTACGAGTTCTACGACTACGGCTGCCCGCACTGCCAGGCGTTCAAGCCGATGATGGACCGCGTGGTGCAGGACGAGCAGGGCAAGGTCGTCGAGTACTTCCTGCAGTTCCCGCTCGAGAAGCACCCCGATTCGAAGAGCGCGGCGCAGGCGGCGCTCGCGGCGGCGCAGCAGGGCAAGTTCAAGGAGATGCACGACGTCCTGTTCGAGAAGGCGCCGTTGCACGATCACGAGCACGTCGTCGGCTACGCCAAGGACCTCGGGCTCGACATGGCGAAGTTCGAGGCGGCGTACCAGGCCGCGCAGGGCCAGGTCGAGTCCGACATCCGGCAGGGCGACTCGGCGGGAGTGGACGCGACACCCACCCTGTTCTTCAACGACCGCAAGTACGAAGGACCCATGAGTCCCAAGTACATCGAGATGTGGATCGATGAAGAAGTCGCGGTGAATCGCTGATGCGGTTGCCCCGTCCAACGGCCATGCGCAGCCTGATCGTTCTCCTGCTGCTGGTGGGGGTGGCGTCGGCCGACGAGCTGAAGATCGGTGATCGCGTGAGCGAGCTCGACACCGCGGTCGATGCGGCGGGCAAGCCGTTCCGACTCAAGGCCTACAAGGGCAAGTGGCTGATGCTCACGTTCGGCGCGTCGTGGTGTGGGCCGTGCGCGAAGGAGCTGCCCGCGTGGGACAAGCTCGCGCCCGCGTGGAAGACGAAGGTCGCGTTCATCGCGGTCGATCTCGACAGCAAGGTCGAGGACGGCAAGCGCTTCCACGACAAGGACGTGAAGCTCAAGAACATGATCCGCGCGTACCTGTCGCCCGAGAGCGCGGTCGCCGCGAAGTACGGCGGCGACCACATGCCGACGACCGTGCTCGCCGATCCGCACGGCGTGATCCGCTACATCCGCGGCGGCTTCGAGAAGGGCGACGTCGACGGCGAGGTCAAGAAGATGAAGGAGCAGCTCGCGAAGCTCGTGAAGTGAGGTGCTACTCGGCGTAGTTGCCGAACGTCTCGCTGGTCTGGCCGAGCTGACGGACGTTGAGCCGCAGGCGAGCGGCCTCGTGCGCGAGCGTGCGGAGCGTCCAGTCGAGCTCGGCGTGCGTGACCTCCGCGAGCGGCGCGCCGTGGCGGAGCACGAAGAAGCCCTCGCGCAGCACCAGCGCGCCGAACGCGAGCCGGTCCTGGTAGAGCAGCGCGAGCCGCGCCGGCAGCTCCGACTCGACGAACAGCTCCGCGATCATCGTGAGCCACGGCCGGCCGTCGACGGTCATCGGCGCGAGGCCGACGCCCTGGACGAGCTCGCCATCGCCCGCGGTCATCGTCCAGCTGACCGCGAACGCCTCGGGGTCGTCGCGGATCACCGTGCAGGTCGCCCGCAGATGTGCCCTCAGCTCGTCCCAGCTCGCCACCGTCTGCCGAGGATAGCGAACTTCGGGGAAGGTTCGGCCCGCGAAGCGTGTAGGATGATGCAAGCGCGATGTTCGCCAATACCCTGATGTTCGGTGCCGATCCCTCGTTTCCGGAGGACATCCTCGACTCGAAACCGGCGCCGGCGCCGGCCGGAGCGTCTCCGAGCAGCATGGGGTGGATGGACGCGGTGCTCCCGCCGCACACGCAGGGCGGGCAGGGCGGGCCGGCCGGGGGACTTGCCCCGATGACGGCGATGGGCGGCTTCGCTGGCGCGCTCGGCGCGCTCGCGTCGTACCTGCCGCAGGTCGCGCCCGCCGTGGGTGGCGGGCTGATCCCGGGCGCGCCGCGGCCATCCGGGGCGGCGTCGACGTTCCAGCGCGACAGCGGCCTCAAGCCCAGCGGCGAGCTGTCGGGCGGCACCGTCGACGCGCTGCGAAGCGCGCACGGCAGCTGATCCATCGGCGAGCGCCGCGTCGATCACGGCGCGGTAGTTCTCGATCGGTACGAACCCCGAGACCTCGCGGCCGTTGATCAGGAACGCGGGCGTGCCGTGCACGCCGACCTGCTTGCCGGCGTCCTGGTCGTCGGCGGCCGAACGCGGCGCGCTCGCCGCGGCGGCTGGCCTCGACGAGCGCGAGGTCGGTGTTCGCGGCGGTGACCGTCACTGCCGGCGCCAGCGCTCGACACGCGCCGGAGGGATCGCACCCCAGCGACACGGCGCGAGCTCGACCGGCGCCGCCGGATCGGCGAGCACGATCTCGAGCGTGTCGTCCTTGCACGCGGTGACGTGGATCGGCACGTGCGCGTCGCAGCTGTCGGCGCGGCGCTCGAAGCGGCGGTGGATCGTGCCGTCGAGGCGATCGGCGGTGCGCGCGAGATCGATCGCGCGCGGCGCGCCGGCGAGCTCGCCCGAGCCCACGGCGTCGGCGAACAGCGCGTAGGCCTCGAGCGTCGCGCCGTCGTCGAGGATCATCCAGCTCGCGCCCGAGCCGTCGCGCCAGACGCCGTGCAGATCGTCGGCGCACGAGCTGATCGGTGCGCGGCGGGAACAACCGAGCACGAGTACGAGTACGAGTACGATCTTCACAACCCAGCCTGGGCCTTGAGGGCCTCGGCCTGGTCGTGCGCGCGCAGCGCGTCGATGATGTCGTCGATGTTGCCGTCGATGATCGCCGGCAGGTTGTGCTTGGTGAGCCCGATGCGGTGATCGGTCACGCGATCCTGCGGGAAGTTGTACGTGCGGATCTTCTCGCTGC
Source organism: Acidobacteriota bacterium (assembly GCA_050257515.1). Taxonomy (GTDB): domain Bacteria; phylum Myxococcota_A; class Polyangia; order Haliangiales; family Haliangiaceae; genus JABFXX01. The sequence goes on from JBLMXA010000328.1 coordinate 6,538, forward strand.
GATCGCCCGAGCCGACCTGCGACTTGCGGGCGGCGGCCTCGGCCTGCATCTGGCGCTCGCGCTCGGCCTCGAGCAGGCGCGAGCGCAGGATCTTCATCGCCTTCGCCTTGTTCTTGATCTGCGATCGCTCGTCCTGGCACGCGACGACGATGCCGCTGGGGAGGTGCGTGATGCGCACCGCCGAGTCGGTCGTGTTGACGTGCTGGCCGCCGGCGCCGCTCGACCGGTAGACGTCGATGCGCAGGTCCTTGTCTGCGATCGAGACGTCGACCTCCTCGGCCTCCGGCAGCACCGCGACCGTCGCCGCGCTCGTGTGGATGCGGCCCTGCGCCTCGGTCTCGGGCACGCGCTGCACGCGATGCACGCCGCTCTCGAACTTGAGCTTGCTGAACACGTCCTTGCCCTCGACGAGGCAGATCACTTCCTTCATGCCGCCGGAGGTGCCCTCCGACATCGACATCACGTCGACCTTCCAGCCCTGGCGCTCGGCGAACCGGCTGTACATGCGGTAGAGATCGCCGGCGAACAGCGCGGCCTCGTCGCCGCCGGTGCCGGCGCGGATCTCGAGGATCGCGTTCTTGCCGTCGTTCGGATCCTTCGGCAGCAGCAGGATCTTGAGGTCGTGCTCGGCCTTCTGGCGCTGGTCGTCGAGCTGGCGGACTTCCTCGCGCGCGAGCTCGCGCAGCTCGCCGTCCGGCTCGGCATCGGCCATCTGCTTGGCCTGCTCGAGATCGGCGACGAGCTTGCCGTACGCGCGCCACGCGGTGACGAGCGGATCGAGCTCGGCGTGCTCGCGCGACAGCTTCGTGAACTCGCCGCGCTTGTGGATCACCTCGGCGGTGCCGAGCAGCGCGGACAGCTCCTCGTGGCGGCGCTCGAGCGTCGCCATCTTGTCGCGAAACGTCTGTGACTCGAACATGGCGGGCCCAGCCCGGATTATTCACTACGACGTCGAGCGAGACCGAGCGGTCCGAGGCGAATTTGCGCGCACGCCCGAAGCGCAGCGACGGCCCGTGCTGTAGCACGGGCCGAGCGGGCATCGGACGTACACGCGAAGGCGCCCGGAGCGCGACGGTCGTAGCCGACGGCGTAGTGAATGATCCGGGCGCCGCCGGCCGCCGAGGTCACGACTTCGGCGTCTCGGTCTTCTTGCCGTACTTCTTGTTGAAGCGATCGATGCGGCCGGCGGTATCGAGCAGCTTCTGCTTGCCGGTGAAGAACGGGTGGCAGTTGCTGCAGATGTCGATGCCGAAGTCGCCGCGCGTCGAGAAGGTCTCGTGGACCATTCCACACGCGCAGGTGATCCGAGCCGGGCGGTAGTGGGGATGACCAGCGGTGTCCTTCATGGGAGCGCGTAGATATAAGGACAAGCCGGGCCGTGTGCAAGTGGCCAGATGCGGAGGCCGCATGACCGGGAGACGCTCCGCCCGAGTAATTTCAGCCGCTTGCATTCGCAGCTCTCGGTTCCTGGTTGCCTATTCCCTCTTCCCGGGAGGCTCGATAAGGAATAGGCAACAGCGAACAGGGAAGTGAGAACGCTCCCGAGTCAGCGCGCCTTGCCGCCCAGTCGGGCAGGCGCCTTGTCCGGATACAGCGGCAAGATCTCGTGCCCGATCCGGAGGTCGTGGACGTTGCGGTACTTCGCCGCGAGATCGAGCTGCACGTAGACCTTGTTGGTGTCGTAGAGCCCGAAGCTCGTCGACACGATGATCTGCTCGTCGCCGATCTTCTCGAAGCCTTCGGGGATCACGTCGTGGCCGTAGATGGACAGCGTGCTGCCGGTGGCCTTCAGGAACCGCCGCGCCTCGAACTCGGTCGCCGACATACGCGCTGACCAGCTCCGACTTCAGTTGCTGGGCAATCGAAAGCAGATGCCTTAAATACGCGCCATCAAGGAGGATCTCCAGGACGGCTGGATCCATCTTGCCGGCCTCTCCAGCAATCCCTGCCTCGGATT
>JBLMXA010000329.1:0-2552 GCA_050257515.1 Acidobacteriota bacterium
AGCGGGGCGACAAGCGCGCGATGAACAAGCTCGCCCAGCGCCTGCAGAAGGAACAGCCGTTCCTGCTCCAGCACGCTGCCGCAGTGCGCACCGAGCACGGCGACGCGGTCGGCGAGGCCGCGGTGTTCTACGCGACGCTCGTGTGGGCGATGTTCGATCGCGGCGAGGAGAGCACGCTGCCGAGGCTGACCCAGCAGAACCTCGCCGACGCCGATCGCGTGGTCACCGAGGAGCTCGCGAAGATCCCGGGCCTGCTCGACAGGCCGGTGCACGAGCGCGTCGCGCCGAGCCTGGTCAAGACGCAGCCGTACATCTACGCCAAGCTGTCCGAGCTGATCGCCGAGGACGTCAAGCCGCAGGACGGCAAGGAGCCGGCGATGGCGACGGATACCGCCGAGACGATCATCCGGCCGACGCAGATCGTGATCGAGGCGTTCGATGCCGCGATGGCGGGCCGCCGCCCCGGCGAGCGCCAGGGCACGATCGTCATTGGCGAGAAGGTCGGCCGCAACGAGCCGTGCCCGTGTGGCAGCGGCAAGAAATACAAGAAGTGTCACGGCGAGGCGGCGTAGCTCTCGTCGTGGCGTGCGCGTGCTCGGCGCCGGCTGCGCGCGCGCCGACCCCGCGCGCGCGCTTCGACCGCGAGCTGCGCTACGCGATCGTCACGGTCGGCCGGCCGAGCGGCGACGCCGAGGTCTGGCTGCAGGGTCACGACGCGCGCGTCGTGCACTACACGTTCAACGATCGCGGCCGCGGGCCCGACGTGCGTGCGCGCCTGAAATTCTTCGACGACGGCTCGCTGATCCGCTACGAGGCGACCGGTCACGCGTACGACAAGCAGCCGATCGACGAGTACCTCGGCACCCGCGAAGGCACCCTCGGCTGGCGGTCGTCGAGCGAGCACGGCTGGTCCGACAAGGGCGGCTACTTCGTGCCGACGAGCGACATGCTCGGGTTCGAGGTCGGGCTCGTGCGCGGGTTGCGCGCCGCGCCGGATCATCGCGTGCCGCTGTTGCCCGCGGGCGAGGCGCGGCTCGAGGACGACGTCGCGGTCGACGTCACGTTCGGCGGCAAGCCGCTGCATCTGCACGAGGTCGCGATCGCCGGTCTCGACTTCACGCCGACCTTGTACTGGCTCGACGACGACGGCGAGCTGTTCGCGCAGGTCAGCGCGTGGATCTCGGTCGTGCGCGCGGGCGGCGAGGCGCTCGTGCCCAGGCTCGTCGCCGCCGACCAGCAATGGATGGCGGCGCGCGCGCGCCGGCTCGCGACGACGCTCGCGCACGCGCCGCCGGCCGCGGGGCTCGCGATCACGCACGCGCGCGTGTTCGACGCCGAGCACGAGACCGTCGTGGCCGACGCGACGGTCGTGATCCGCGGCGACCGGATCGCCGCCGTCGGTGACGCGTCGACGCCGGTGCCCGCCGGCGCGCAGGTGATCGACGCGCACGGCCGCATGCTCGTGCCCGGGCTGTGGGACATGCACGTCCACCTCGGAGACAGCGACGGTGTGCTCGAGCTCGCCAGCGGCGTGACGACCGTGCGCGACATGGGCAACGACATCGATCAGCTCGCGGCGCGCATGCAGCGGTTCGACAGCGGCGCCGAGGTCGGCCCGCGGATCGTGCGCGCCGGGCTCGTCGACGGCCCGGGCAAGCTCGCCGCGCCGACCGGCGTGCTCGTGGCGACCGCGGCCGAGGCCGTCGCGGCCGTCGAGCGCTACGCGAAGCTCGGCTACGCGCAGATCAAGATCTACAGCTCGGTGGCGCCCGCGCTCGTTCCGGTGATCGCGAAGGCGGCGCACGAGCGCGGGCTGCGCGTCAGCGGCCACATCCCGACCGGCATGTTCGCGTCGGAGGCGGTCGAGGCGGGCTACGACGAGATCCAGCACGTCAACTTCCTGTTCCTGCAGTTCCTCGCGACGAAGCAGGACGACACGCGCACGCCGCTGCGCTACCGCCGCGTCGCCGAGCGAGGCGGCTCGCTCGATCTCGACGGCGCGCCGGTCAAGGCGTTCCTCGACCTGCTCGCCTCGCACCGCACGGTGATCGATCCGACGCTCGTCGTGTTCGAGGGCCAGTTCACGTCGGATCCCGGCGAGCTGCCACCGATGCTCGCGCCGTTCGCCGGCCGGCTGCCCGCACAGGTCGAGCGCGGCGCGCGCTTCGGCGGCCTCGACGGCAGCGGCGGCAAGCGCGCGACGTTCCGCGCGTCCTTTGCCGCGCTGCTCGCGATGGTCAAGCATCTGCGGGATCGCGGCATCACGATCGTCGCCGGCACCGACGAGGGCAGCGTGGCGCTGCCCCGCGAGCTCGAGCTCTACGTCAAGGCCGGCCTCCCCGCACCCGATGTGCTCGCGCTCGCCACGCTCGGCGCCGCGCGCGTCATGCACCTCGATCGCGAGCGCGGCTCGATCGCGGCCGGCAAGCAGGCGGATCTGGTGCTCGTCGACGGCGATCCGACGCACGACATCTCGGCGATCCGCCGCGCGGACCTCGTCGTCTGCCGCGGCGTCACGTACGTGCCGGACGAGCTGTACGCCGCGGCCGGCA
>JBLMXA010000330.1:0-2967 GCA_050257515.1 Acidobacteriota bacterium
AGCACGCGGCCCATGCCGCCGCGGCCGAGCTGGCCGTCGACGACGTAGCGGCCGCCGATGACGTCGCCGGTGCGCGCGCCGCGCGGGCGGTCCTCGACGGCAGGCGGCTGATCGGTGTCGATGTCCGCGGGGATCACGGAGCCAGCGGCGGAGGGCCGCGCCGGAGCCTCGAGCTCGCTCGCGACGAACGACTTCGTCGACAGCACCGAGCGTGTCACCGACGGCAGCAGCGTCTCGTGGCCCTCCCGCTCGACCGGCTCGCCCATATCGAGCTCGCTGTCGGACGGGGTTCCCGGCATTCCATCATTATATGCGAAATCGTGCTATCAGCGGGCATGGACGAAGCGGGCTTCGATCACGCCGCCCGCGAGGAGCTGCGGCACCTCGAGGACGCGTTTGCCGACGTCGATCCGGATGAGGTCGAGGTGTCGACCAGCGATGGCGTGCTGCGGCTAGATCTGCGCGACGGCACGAAGATCGTCATCAATAGCCATCGCGCGGCCCGCCAGATCTGGATGGCCGCGGTCGCCACGGCCTGGCACTTCGATCCGACGAGCGACGGCACGTGGCACGCCGCGAAGACCGGCGACGAGCTGCGCTCGACGCTGGCTCGGGTCGTCCGCGAGCGGATCGGCCTAGACGTCGAAGTTTAGGTGTATCGTCGCGGTCATGGCCGAGTCGCAGATTCTGAGCGTGATCCGGGTGTGGGCTGCGGTCGCCTGGGCGGACGGGGTGCTGGCGGAGGCGGAGGCGGAGGGCATGCGCCGGCTGATCCGCAGCGCCGACCTGACACCCGAGGAGCGCACCGGCGCGTCGCGGTTCCTGGACGAGAAGGTCGACCTTCCCGACGTCTACCTCAGCAACCTGTCCCCCGACTCGCGCCGCGGCATCTATCGCGCGGCGTGCCGGATGGCCGTCGTCGACCACGTGTTCGCGCACGCCGAGCGCCGCATGCTCGACCGCCTGCAGGGGATCCTCGCGATCCCGCGCGACATCGCGATCGAGATCGAGGCGGACATCCCGGGGATGGAGATCTAGACTCCTACATGCAGCGCCGCCATCCGATCCGGCACCTCGCGTGGCGGGGCGGCGTGGCGGCACTCTCGCAGGCGATGATGTTCAGCGGGCTCTACCCGCTGCTGCCGCACGCTTTGCGCGCCGCGCAGGGCAACCGGCTGCCGCTGCGCGCGACGCTCGCGGAGTGGGGGATGAGCGCGGCGCTCTCGGCCTGGCGGCCGGTCGGCTTCCTGCCGCTTCCCGGCGCGCGGCGTCACGGACCGCGGCCGGTGATCGTGCTGCACGGCTACGCGATGAACCGCGCGAACTTCGTGCCGCTCGCGTTCCGGCTCGCGCGCGCGGGCCTGGGGCCGATCGTCGGGTTCGAGTACTGGACGCTCGGTCGGACCGCGGCGGCGGCGCGCCAGCTCGCGTGGTTCGTCGAGCACGTGCGGTCGGTGACCGGGTCGGACCAGGTCGACGTCGTCGGTCATTCGATGGGCGGTGTCGTCGGCCGCTACTACGTCGCGCTGCTCGGCGGCGACGGCCCGGTGAAGAACCTGGTGACCATCGGCTCGCCGCACGGCGGCACCGACGTGTCGGCGATCGGCCTCGGCCACCCCAACCGCGAGCTCAAGATCGGCTCGAAGCTGATCACGCGGCTGTCGCTCGCGCCGACGCCGCGCCACACGCGCGTCACCGCGATCGTGTCGCACGCCGACGCGCTGGTCCCGGCGGGGCGCCAGAAGCCGCTCGTCGGCGCCGAGACGATCGTCTACGACGACCTCGGCCACGTCGCGCTGCTCGGCTCGCGGCGCGTCGCGCGCGAGGTGATCGCGCGCCTCGCCGGATGACCTCGCTTCGCTCGGCATCCGGCACGAGCCCGCCCTGCCTCCAACCCCTCGCCTCGCTTCGCGAGGCTTCCTCAGCGAACCGTGATCGTGACGTCGACGTGCTGGTCGGGCATCGGCTTGCTCGCGCAGGTCACGCCGGTCACCGTGATCTGCGCGCGGTAGGTGCCCGGCTTCGTCGGCGTGCCGTTGAGCGCGCCGTCCTCGATCGCGACCCCCGGCGGCAGCTCGCCGCTCGTCACGGTCGCGCCGGTGGTCGCCCACCGCGCCTCGCTGCCGTCGTCGTGCGTGCAGTCGGCCGATGGCTTGACCTGGTAGTGCCTGCCGACCTTCGCCGGCTGCTCGGCGTAGGACACGCGAAACCCGCCGCTGCCGCCCGCGCCGCCGGCGTGCATGCACCCGGCGAGCGCGATCACGAGACCCAGTCGCATGACCCGAGCGTATCATCGTCCGGTGCGGTGGCTCGCGAGCGCCGCCGCCGCCCGATCCCGAGGCGTGCGTCGGCCGGCTCAGGCGCGGGCAAAGAGCGTCGCCATCGTCGCGCGCTCGATCTCGACGTCGACGAGCTCGCCGATCGAGCCGACCCCGGCCGGCAGGATCACGGTCTTGAAGCCGTCGGTGCGGCCGACGAGCTGGTGCGCGTCGCGCTTGCTCGGGCCGTGGACGAGCACGCGCTCGCGGCGGCCGACGTGCGCGGCGAACACCTCGGCGCTGATCGTCTCCTGCAGCGCGACGATCTCGGCGAGCCGCCGCTGCTTGACCTCGGGCGGCACGTCGTCGGGCAGCTTCTTCGCGGCGAACGTCAGGTCGCGCTCGGAGTACGCGAACATGAACGCGCTGTCGAACCGGAGCTCGCGCATGAGCGCGAGGGTCTGCGCGTGATCGGCGTCGGTCTCGCCGGAGAAGCCCGAGAGGATGTCGGTCGAGAGCGCGATGTCGGGCATCGCGGCGCGCAGCGCGCGGACGATCGCGCGGTAGTCGGCGACGGTGTAACCGCGGCGCATGCGCTCGAGCACGACGTCCGAGCCCGACTGCACGGGCAGGTGGACGTACTTGCAGAGCGTCGGCTCCTCGGCGAGCGCCGCGATCACGTCGTCGGTGAAGTCGACCGGGTAGGGCG
>JBLMXA010000331.1:0-7596 GCA_050257515.1 Acidobacteriota bacterium
CGCGCGCGGACCTCCTCGACCGCGCGGGCAAAGATCCGCGGCCGGATCTGCGCAAGGCGCTCGCGCTCGTCACCAACGACGGCGAGCGGCGGCTGCTCGAGCGGCGGCTGCGCGCGCGCGAGGCTCAGTAGTAGTAGCGCACGCCGAGCGCACCCTCGGGCGAGGGCCTGGCCGACACGGACATGCCGCTGCGGCGGGCGGAGTAGGGGTTGTCGACGGCGGCCTCGCCGAAGATCGCCCAGTGGCCGGACGCCGACCGGTGCTCGAGGCCGGCGCCGATCGCGATGAAGTCCTCGAACAGATCCTGATCGTTCAGCTGACCGATCGCGGCGACGAGGTACGGCTGCCATTCGCCCTGCATCGGGAACCAGCGCGCCGCGACGTCCGCGTGATACCACTCGCCCATCATCGTCGCGCTGCCCGCGAGCGCGACCGTATCGCGGACGTGCACCCCGAGCTCGAGCTGCATCCCGCCGGTCGCCGAGATGTTCGCGCCGGCGCCCGCGACGACCCCGACGTCATGACTGGCCGGCGGCTCGGCGAACGCGACGCGACCCAGGACGAGCAGCCAGACGAACGAGCGCATGACCCGGCGGACAGCACGAAGCGCGCCAGCGATCGGCCCCAGCGAGCTCGCGCAGATACGCGACGCGCGCGACGCGCGGCGCGACAGCGCTGTCGTGCACACCGCCGTGGGCAGGTGGTCCCGGCGGCCCGCTAGTTCGTGCGGAAGCTCGCGTCGGCGGGGCCGGGCACCTCGACGACGACGCGGAACCAGCCGTCCCACGGCGCGGCGAGCACGGCGATGCCGTGGTCGTCGGCGTGCGCGGTCGCGACCGTGGTCCACGACCGCGGGAACGGCGTGATCGCTTGCCCTTCGAGGCGCACCGCGGGCGGGCCCGACGCGGTGCCGGACAGGTCGACGCGAACCTCGTGGCCTCGGTCGAGCCGGAGGAGCTCCCACTCGGTGCACGTGCCCTGCGAGCAGCGCAAGCTCCCGCCGGAGTATTCGGCCAGCGTGTAGTCCTCGCCGGCGAAAACACCGACGCCGATCATGACCAGCAGGCTCGCGAGCGCGGGGTACAGGAGCGCGGCGGCGAGGCCACGCCGCGCCTTGCGCCGCAGGAACTGCTCCTCGGCGATCACGTCGTCGAGCTTCAGCAGCTTGTGGTCGGTCGAGGCGATCAGCGCGCCGTGCGCCACGATCAGGTTCTCGGCATGGCAGTACAGGCACGCGGCCGCGCAGCTCCCGGGCGCGACCGACAGCGGCGCGCCGCACGCGCGACACGTCGCGGGTCCACCCTCGCGGGCGGGTCGGCCGGCGGCGAGCGCCGCGGCGAGCTGCCGCCGCCGCCGCCACCGGGTCCCGCCCAGGCCCCAGAATCCGAGCGCCGGCACGACGAGCGCCGCGTACACGATCAGCGCGTACACGGCGACACGCTGCATCGGCGCGAGGACTTGATAGGCGTTGCTGCGCGGTGCGACCGCGACGAGCCACCAGCACGCCCACGCGATCGCCAGCGGCGCCAGCACGAGCGCGATCAGGTAGCCGACGTAAGCCGCGACGAGCAGCTGCATCCCGCGATCGTTGCCCATGCGCCGCAGCAGCCACGACCGGATCCGTGGTCGTCGCGCGAGCTGCCGGTAGAACGTCTCGACCTGCGCGCGAGCGGCGCTGGTGGCGCGGTCCGCGTCGCGCAGCTCGCGATACGACTCCGGCACGATCGCGCGCTTGCCACACGCCGGGCACAGCACCCAGTCGGCGTCGCCGATCGGCAGCGGCTCGCCGCAGCCTTCGCACGCAAGGATCGCGAGCTGCGAGCCGGACGAGGTCATCCGGGCTCGATCCTAGCACCGCCTCTAGCCGAACCAGTACGACAGCTTCACCGCGAGCGTGTGGATCGCCGACTGCGTGACGACGTCGGGCACCGCCGAGTGCAGTGGCTGCGCGAGCGTCGACGCGGTGCCGCCGCGCGCCTGCTGCCACACGACGTAGAGGATGCTGCCGGGGCGCAGCTCCCACTTCAGCACGGCGGTCGAGCGCAGCGACGCGACCGTGTAGTCGGGCTCGGCGATCGTGAAGCCGGTGCCGGAGTCGTCGATCGCGCGCGACGCGCCGGCGTGCACGGTCGACGCGTACCAGCGCACGTCCTCGGAGCCGGCAGCCGCGAGCTCACCGATCGCGTCGTACTTGCCGACCGACACGAACGGCTGCGCGTACAGCGTGATCACGAGATCCGGCGACAGCGACCACGTCGCGCGCAGCTGCAGCGACGCCTCGCGGCGCTGCAGGTGGCCGAACAGGTAGCGCGCGCCGTACGTCGCGTCGCCGCCGCCGGCGTCGGTGACCGTCGCGACGTACTGGCGGTGGGTCTCGAAGACCGACAGCGACGGCGTGATGTCGAGCCGCAGCGCGCGCACGACGCGCGTCGCGTAGCTCGCCGAGGCGACCACGCCCTGCTGCAGCGTCGGGCTGACGTCGAGCTCGAGGTTGCCCGACAGCTGGTGGGCGCGGCCGTACGGCGTCGATGCGCTGGCGAGGAGGGCGCTCGCCCAGCCGACGCGCATCAGCGGGCCGCCCCGCGTCAGAGCGTCGGAGCCGCCGGGCGCGAAGTAGTACGCGGCGATCGACGCCGAGTTGAAGCCCACGGTCGTCGCGTCGGCGAACGCGCGCACGTCGCCCTGCTTGCGCAGCGCGCCGAAGTTCCACGACTGGTCGATGCCGCCGCCGGCGTCCCACGAGAACAGGTGCTCGCTGGGCGTGGTGACGAGCCGCTTCACGCTGACCGACGTGTCGATGTCGTCGGCCGACATCAGCGCGCCGAGGTCGTTGACCTCGTAGCCCGTCGACGCGAAGTTGACGAGCCCGGTGCCCTGCCACATGCCGGCGCGCTTGCTCGCGATCGAGCCGGCATGCCAGCCGAGCAGCCGGTGCGCGTCGGTATCGAGGTGGACGTGCGGCTGGTCCGGGCGCTGGAACAGGTGCGCCGAGCTCTCCTCGACCGAGGTGATCGCGGCGGCGCTGCCGAAGATGCCGGTCAGCCCGGCGTAGTTGTAGAGCTCGTACGTCTGGTCGCACGTGCGCAGCCGGGTGTCGGCGCCGGTGACGAACGCGGTCTCGGGCAGCAGCGCCGACAGGCCGGTGCCGCCGAGCGCGCGCTGCACGACCGTCGCGGTGGCGCCGAGCACCGAGGTGTTGACCTGCTGCTCGACGCGGCCCGCGGCCCACGCGGTGAGCGGCGAGATCACGAGCGACGTCGCGCGGCCGCCGACGAGCGCGTCGGCCGAGGTCTCGTCGGTGACCGCGCCGAGCAGCGCGATCTGCGTGCGCGGCGCGACGTAACCGCCGGCCGCGGCGGCGCCGAGGATGCGGATCTGCGGCGGCAGATCGATCGCATCCGCGGTCGGCAGCACGCCGCCGCGCGGCAGGCCGCCGATGCGCCGGCTGTAGAAGTAGTAGCCGCCCGCGTTCGCGAACAGCTGGTTGTTCTCGATGAAGAACGGCCGCTTCTCGGGCAGCCGCACCTCGTAGGCGCTGAGGTTGACGAACGCGGGATCCTGATCGACCTGACCGAAGTCGGGGTTGATCGTCGCGGCGACGACGAGCCCGGGCAGCGGATGAAACTTGGCGTCGATGCCGGCCTCGAGCCCGGCGAGCCACGACTTCGCCGGCGGCGCCGCCGTGGCCTCGTCGACCACGAAGCGGCCGGCGAGGTAGGGCAGGAGCTCGAGCCCCCAGCCCGGCCGGATCGGCGGCAGCTCGGTCAGCTCGCCGAAGTAGCTCGCCCACGCGGTGCGGTCCGGCGGCACCGCGCGCCAGAACACGTCCTCGTTCGTGTACGGGATGTACCAGTCGAAGTCGATGCCCCAGCTCGCCGCGGGCTCGCGCGGCAGCCGCAGCTGCGACAGCGGGATCGCCATCTCGGCCGACCACCCGTCGGGCAGGAGCTTCGTGCGGGCGACCCACACCGGGTCCCACGACAGATCGCGGCGGCCCTCGCTGTCATCGGTGTGGATCCAGTCGGCGCGCACGCCGGCGGCGGTCACCGCGAAGCTGTACGCGAGCCGGCGCGTGTGCGTCGGATCGAGCGACACGATGAACCGCTCGGCCTGGCTCGTGTCGTCGCGCTGGGTCAGCGCGTCGTCGACGACGCCGTGCGGCCCCGACCACATCCGCGCGCCGACGTACAGCGTGTCGCCATCGATCGCGACCGCGACCTTGACCGGGTGGCTCGGCTTGCTGCCGAACACCGGCATCTTCTGCTCGAAGTCGTCGGCGAAGCACGCGGTCCGCCAGGTCGCGTCGTCGAGCACGCCGTCGACGACAACCGCGCCGCGCGCGACCGGCAGCGTCTTGGGCGCGCGCGCCGCCGGGCACTCGGCAAATGCCGCACGCACCAGGAGCAGCAGGACGACCAGCGCGCGCATCGGACCACGAATATATGTGCACTTCGATACGCGCGAAGTTGGCCCTGGCCGGGATCGCGTGATACCCGAGGAAGACCGGCAGATGTCCGACCAGCCGAAGGGAACCGGTGCGGGGCGCGGTGTGCTCTACATCGCGTTCGCGAAGTTCTATTTCATGCTCGTCGGGCTGGTGATCCAGTTCCGGCTGCCCGCGATCCTGTCGCGCGCGGCGTTCGGGCGCTTCAGCATGGTCAACAGCATCGCGTCGCTGTTCAACAACGTCGCGGTCACCGGCACGATCCAGTCGGTCTCGAAGTTCGCGACGCAGGAGCCCGGCAAGGCGCGCGCGGTGCAGAACGCCGGCCTGCGCATGCACCTGCGGCTCGGCCTGCCGATCGCGGTCGCGTTCATCGCCGCGGCGCCGGTCGTCGCGTGGTTGCTCCACGATCCGAGCAAGACCGCGCCGCTCATGCTCGCGGGCCTCATCATCGGCGGCTACTCGTTCTACGCGGTGTTCGTCGGCACCGCGAATGGCCTCCACCAGTTCCACAAGCAGGCCGGCCTCGACGTCACGTTCGCGACGTTGCGCGCGACCGGCCTGCTCGGCATGGCGATCGCGGGCTTCGGCGTGGTCGGCGTGATCGGCGGCTGGGTCGCCGCGGTCGGCGTGATCATCTGCGTCGCGATCGCGTGGGTCGGCCTGCCGGGCAAGCTCGACGCGCAGCTGCCGGTGCGGCCGATGGTCGAGTTCTTCGCCGGCGTCGCGATCTACCTGCTGCTGTTCAACGCGCTGATGTTCGTCGACAACTTCCTGCTCGAGCGGCTGATGGCGGAGCACTTCGCCGCGCACGCGCCGGATCTCGCGAAGGCGGTCGACCAGGCGCTGCCGTGGGCGCCGCACGTCGCCGGCTATCACGCGCACGCGTCGGTGCTCGCCGACGTCCAGAACGCGTACTACTCGGCGGTCCAGAACCTCGCGCGCATCTCGTACCAGGCGATCATCGCGGCGACGTTCGTCGTGTTCCCGCTGGTCTCGCGCTCGACGTTCGCCGAGGACGAGGACACCACGAAGCGCTACATCCAGGTCACCGTCCGCTACTCGCTGATGTTCGCGATGGCGATCGCGGTCGTGATGGCGGCGAGCCCGGTCGACATCATGGGCCTGCTCTACGCGCCGGACTACGCGGCGAACGGCGGTCCGGCGCTGGTGTCGCTCGCCTTCGGCAACGTCGCGTTCGCGATCTTCGCGATCGCCGGCACGATCTTGAACGGCGCCGGCCGCTCGCGCGCGGCGATCACGTCGGCGGCGATCACGCTGACCATCGCGGCGGTCGGCAACTACATCGCGATCAGCACCGCGGCCGGCAGCGGCCACGTGCTCGAGGTCGCCGCGACGGTCACCGCGTCGGCGATGCTGATCGGCGCGGCGATCACCGCGTACCAGCTGCAGCGGCTGTTCGGCGCGAGCGTCCCGTTCGCGAGCCTCGCGCGCATCGTGGTCTCGGCCGCCGGCGCGTTCGCGGTCGGCCGGTTCCTGCCGCTGCACGGGCACGGCAAGGTGATGACGCTCGTGCTCGCCGCGGCGGTCGCCGCGACGTTCCTGGTGCTGCTGGTCGCGACGCGCGAGCTCGGCGCGCGCGACCTCGAAGCGATCAAGGCGGTGCGCCGCAAGCGCGCGCCCGGAGGTGAACCATGATCAAGCTCGTGTTCGTCGCGTGCGCGCTCGCCGCCTGCGGGGCGATGCCTCAGAAGACCGAGGACACGCTCGTCGAGTCGATCCGGTCGTACAACGAGGGCATCCGGTGGTCGCGGTTCGAGGTCGCGGCCGTGCGCGTGCCGCCCGCGCAGCGCTCGCAGTTCGTCGACGACTGGGACCAGCGCGCGAAGGACCTCAAGATCACCGATTACGAGCTGGTCCGGGTCGACCAGAAGGGCCCCAAGGCGGCCAAGGCCCAGATCAAGCTGGAGTGGTACCGGGACTCCGAGGGGACCGTCCACGAGACCTCGGCCATCCAGACCTGGGAGCGCCACGGCAAGGCCTGGTACGTCGTCGACGAGACGCGCCTGAGGGGCACCGAGATGCCGGGACTGCCGGAACCCCTGATGAGCGATGGGGGATCCGGGCCGGCTGCCCCTCGGTGATGTAGAATTAGCGACCTCAGGTGTCGCAGAGCGACTTCGTCAGCCGTGGCCAGGCCCTGGTGGCCGCCGGGCAGTTCCAGGAGGCGGTCAAGGTTTGCCGTCTCGGACTGCTGGGGCGGCCGACCACGGTCGAGGGGCGCGTGGTGCTCGGCCAGGCGCTGCTCGCGCTCAAGCGCTACGACGAGGTGCTCGCCGAGATGCGGGTCGCGCTCGAGCTCGACCACACGTCGATCCCGGCGCAGATCCTGAAGGGCGAGGCACAGCTCCGCAAGGGCGACACCAACGGCGCGATCGAGACGCTCCACAAGGCGCGCCAGGCCGCGCCCGGCGACGCGCTGATCCTCAAGCTGCTCGCGCAGGCCGAGCAGGCGAGCAACAAGCCGCCGGTCTCGACGAGCCATCCCGCGGTCAACTTCGTCGGCGGCGGCGACACCAAGCACTACCCGAGCCACTCGGCGGCCGACGGCGAGGAGGACTCGGGCGGCGGGTTCACGAAGCCGACGTCGCTGTCGGCGCCGGGCGCGCTGCGGCGGTCGTCGCAGCGCCAGGCCGCGGTCTCGCCCGATGGCACGCCGTCGCCGGAGCAGCTCGCGATCGGCGACAAGTCGGGCACCGTCGAGGTCGACCCCGAGCTCGACGGGGTCGAGATGCCCGACGACGTCGACTTCGACGATCTCGCCGCGCCGCCGCGCGCGGCCAGGCCCCCGAGGATCGGCGGCGCGCGCGGATCGGTGAAGGCGTCGTCGCAGCGCGACGGCTCGACCGTGCAGGGCACGCGCAAGGCGCAGGCCGAGGCGCTCGCGAAGAAGCCGAGGGCCGCGAAGAAGGAGTCGACGCCGACGATCGACCTCGACGAGGAGGACGACCTCGTCGACCTCGCCGAGACGCGGCTGCCGCCCGAGGCCGCGGCGCCGATCCGCGGCGGGCGCGCGAGGCTGCCCGGGCCGGGCACCGCCGTGCGCAACGCGGTCGGCATCCCCTCGGGCCCGATCGACGCGCCGACCGGGCCGCCGCGCGACAAGCCGGGCACCGCGCCGCCGCCGCTCG
>JBLMXA010000332.1:0-4815 GCA_050257515.1 Acidobacteriota bacterium
GATCTCCTCGAGCATCTCGATCACGGCCTGGTTGGCGCCGCCGTGGAGCGGGCCCCACAGCGCGAGGATGCCGGCGGCGATCGCGGCGTAGAGGTTCGCGCCCGAGCTGCCGACCATGCGCACCGTCGACGTCGAGCAGTTCTGCTCGTGATCGGCGTGGAGGATGAGCAGCTGGTTCAGCGCCTTCTCGAGCACCGGGTTGACGACGTAGTCCTCGCTCGGGACCGCGAACATCATGTGCAGGAAGTTGCCGCAGTACTTCAGCGAGTTCTTCGGGTACATCAGCGGCTGGCCGATGCTCTTCTTGTAGGCGAACGCGGCGATCGTGCGCACCTTCGAGAGCAGGCGCGTGATGTGGATGTCGGCCGCCGAGTTGCGGTCCATCGAGTCGGGGTAGTACGCCGACAGCGACGTCACCATCGCCGACAGCACCGCCATCGGGTGCGCGGCCGGCGGGTAGCCGGCGAAGAACTGGTGCATGTCCTCGTGGATCAGCGAGTGACGCGTCAGCGAGTTCGAGAACGCCTGGCGCTCTTGCTTCGTCGGCAGCTTGCCGTTGATGAGCAGGTAGCTGACCTCGACGAAGTCCGATTGCTCGGCGAGCTCCTCGATCGGATAGCCGCGGTAGCGCAGGATGCCCTGTTCGCCATCGAGGTACGTGATCGCGCTCGCCGTCGAGCCCGTGTTCATGAACCCGCTATCGAGCGTGATGTAACCGGTCTCGGCGCGCAGCGAGCGAATGTCGACCGCGTGCTCGTTCTCCGTACCGACGACGACGGGGAGGTTTGCCTCTTTCCCGCCGGGAAGCGTCAGCTTCGCCGTGAGCTTCTCGGGTGCTGCCATGGGGGCGACCTTACCCGAAAATGATGCAGAGAGTCAGCTCGCGAGCGAGCGGAGCGAGCGAGCGCAGACGATTATTCCAGGGTCACGAACGGCGCCGCGCCGAACGGCGTGTCGAACCGGTACGTGTAGCCGACGCCGATGTAGGCGAACGCGCCGCCCTTGTCGAGACCGATCTGATCCGCCGGTGCGCCCACCGTCGGATCGCTCGGGCTCGCGAACACCGCCGAGTACAGGTTCACGCCGACCTGCGCCGACAGCACGTGCTCGTAGCGGCTGCCGAGCGCGTACGACAGCGCGCCCTCGAGGCGGCCGCCGATCGCGGCGTAGTTCGCGACCTCGCTCGTCGCGTCCATCTGCTGGCTGCCCGGCGCGAGCAGCGCGAGGTGCACGCCGACGAGCGGCGTGATGCACAGCCGGCCGCTGCCCTGGCAGAAGTGCTTGTAGCCGGCGATGCCGAGGTCGACGATGTCGAGCGAGTCGACCGGATTCGCGAGCTGCATCTGCGCCTTGTTCGCGCCGAGGTTCGTGACCTGCACGTACAGCTCGCTGCCGATCTTCGAGGCCGGGTTGATGAGGTAGTCGCTCTTGAGCCGGAAGCCGCTCGCGGCCGAGCCGTAGTAATCGGGCTGGCCGATGCGGCCGCCGCCGCCGAACAGATCGATGCCGAGCGTCCAGGTATAGTTGTGCGACGGCGCCGTCGCCGTGTAGAGGCCCTGCGCCGGCGGGCGGCCGACGGCGTAGACGGGCTGCGCGGGCGGCGCGCCGGTGCCACCGTTGGGCGGAGGCGGCTGCGTGCCGCCGCCGTCGGGAGGAGGCGGCGTGGTCCCGCCACCGTCGGGAGGCGGCACGTTGGTCTCGCCGCCGCCGCCGCCGGTCGGCTGCAGCGCGATGCCCTGCTTCTGCGCCTCGTCCTTGATCTTGTCCTCGAGCTTGGACGTCTTGGCCTTGAGCGGGTCGTCGGCGCCGTTCTTCTCGACCGAGTTGCACGCGGTCAGCGCCTCGCCGAACTTGCCCTCCTGGTAGAGGGACATGCACAGGTTGAAGAAGTACTTGGCCTCGGGCACGCGGGCGACCGCGTCCTGGAACTTGGCGCTCGCGTCCGCGTACTTCTGCTGGAACATGAGCTGCTTGCCGTCTTCGTTCTCCTTGGCCGCGATCTCGGCCTGGCTCTCCGCGTGCGCGACGTGGCTCGCCCAGAACGGCGCGACCGACGCTGCGAGCACGAAGCCAAACGTGAGCCTGGACATGCAGATTCCTCCGGGACGACGGTGGAATCCTATCATTTATCGTCGCTTCGCGCGCTTTGCCGGGGCGTCACCGCGATCTGACTCACGACCGGTGGCAGAGATCAGCGCACGATCGATCAGCCGCCTGGCGGCTTCCTGCGCCCTTAGGTGCCAGCTCTCGGGGTTGCCGAGCACCACCGCGACGACGATCTCGGGCTTGTCCGCCGGCGCGTAGCCGACGAACCACGAGTGCTCCATGTAGAACGGATCGGTGCGGGTCAGCGTGCCGGTCTTGCCGGCGACGCTCACCGCGCGGTGGCGGCCGAACGCGCGCGCGGCGCTGCCGTACTCGCACGTCGCGACCATCATCCTGGCGACCTGGTGCGCGATGTCCTCGGGCAGCACGCGGTGGAGCGCGGCGGGCGACGCGTCGGCGACGAGCCGCGGTGCGGGCTGCTCGCCGCCGTCGGCGAACGTCGCCGCGAGCAGCGCGCCGCCGAGCGCCGACAGCTTCGAGCCGGTGAAGCCCGCCGCCGCCTGCGCGAACGCGAGGTCCTTGTCCTTGGGCAGATCGATCTCGCCGGTGGTGCCGAGGCCGGGCTCGTGCGTCCCGAGCCCGAGCTGGATCGCCATCTGCGCGAGCTCGGCGGGCTCGAGGTGCTGGAACGCGAGCTTGCCGAGGATCGCGTTGTTCGAGTGCGCGACGCCGTACGTGAGCGTCTGGCAGTTGTTGTCGCGCTTGTCGTCGCGCAGGTTCGACTCGCTGACCGAGCGGATGCCGCCGTGGTAGCAGACCTTGTCCTCGGGATCGACGTGGTCGGTGACGAGCGCGCTCGCGGTGACGAGCTTGAACACGGACGCCGCCGGCGCCCACGGTTCGAGCGCGAGCGCCGGATCGGGCGTGCCCTTCCTGCCGCCCTTGGGCTCCTCGGTGCGGCGGCCGGCGAGCGCGAGGATCTTGCCGTCCGGCGTCATCGCGACGATCGCGGCGCGCGGCGCGCGCGCCTCGGCGAGCAGCTTCTCGGCCTGCTCCTGGAGCACCGGATCGAGCGTCAGCGTGACGCGCTTGTCGCCGAGCGGCGCCTCGTAGTGATCGCCGACGCGCTCGATCGCGTCGAGCTTCAGGGTCGCCTCCGGCACCGCGCGCTCGCGCGGGGCCACCGGCTGCGTCGCGAGCGACTCGAACGCGGCCTGCTCGCGCGCTCCCTCGATCGGCGCACCGGCGATCGCGGCGGGCGGCGGATTCGCTCCGGAGCTGCCCGAGCTCAGGTAGAGCCCCGCGCCTGCGAGAAGGCCGGCAAAGCCGAGCAGCAACACCCGTCGCATCGACCTCCGATGTAGCGTTAACGGCGCGCCAGTACAAGAAACTTTCGCAGATTCGAGCTAGGGTCCCCGGCCATGAACCAGCTCGTGTTCGACGCCACCGCGCTCACCGCGGCGGGCATCGGGCAGCCCGGCGTCGAGGAGGCCAAGCGCCTCGCGTTCGCCGCGCTCGGCCGCCCGGGCTTCGAGAAGCTCGCGGCCGAGATGAGGAGCGCGCCGGGGCCGGATCCGAAATACGTGCTGTGAAGAAAACACAGATCAACCACAGAGACACAGAGGTCACAGAGGGTCGGATCTCTGTGTCCTCTGTGTCTCTGTGGTCAATTCTTCTTCTGGCCGCCTGCACCCGCCAGCCGCGATCGACGACGCCGTCGACGCGCACCGAGCTGCTCCCGAACGTGCAGGTCGGCGCGTGCGGCGATCCGACGCACGATGGCGTGATCAGCGATCATCCCAGGCTCGAGCACGCCGATCGCGATCTCGACAGCGACGGCCGCGCCGAGACGATCGTCGTCGATCGCAACAAGTGCACGCCCGAGGCGAACTGCTACTGGAACGTGTTCGTGGCGCCGCGCGAGCCCGGCGCATGCGCGCGCTACATCGGCACGTTCGAGGGCGCGGCGCTCGAGCCGCTCGCGAGCAAGGGCGACGACAACATGACCGACGTGCGCGCGTACTGGAACCAGCACGGCGGCCGGCTGCTGTTGCAGTCGTACAGGTTCGTGCGCGGCGGCTATCGCGTCACCGACGTGCTCCAGTGTAAGCGCGAGGCCGACGATCGCCTCGAATGCGCATCTACAGATGTCGGGGACCGCTGAACCTCCGCGATTCTGATACGATGGAGGGCGGGTGAGCGATACCGGCCGCAACAAGACCGTCGTCACCGCGATCTCGAAGATCAGCGACCGGCCGGTGGCCAAGGAGGCCTGCCTGGTCGTGATCTACGGCCTGGAGCTCGGCAAGAAGTTCAACCTCAACCGGCCGCAGATCATCATCGGCCGCTCGAGCAAGGCCGACATCCAGATCGATCAGGAAGCGGTCTCGCGCAATCACTGCAAGATCATCAACACCGGCAACGCGATCATGCTCCGCGACATGGGGTCGACGAACGGCACCTACGTCAACGACGAGATGATCGACGAGTACGTGCTGCGCGACGGCGACTTCATCAAGGTCGGCCGCTGCATCTTCAAGTTCCTGTCCGGCAACAACATCGAGAACGCGTATCACGAGGAGATCTACCGGCTCACGACGGTCGACGGCCTGACCCAGGTGTTCAACCGTCGCTACTTCGTCGAGACGCTCGAGCGCAAGATCGGGCGCGCGCTGCGCTACCGCCGCGACCTGTCGCTGATCATGTTCGACATCGATCGCTTCAAGGGCGTCAACGACAGCTTCGGCCACCTCGCCGGCGATCACGTGC
>JBLMXA010000333.1:0-5581 GCA_050257515.1 Acidobacteriota bacterium
TCATCGCGTCGACCGCGGTCTCGACCGTGCCGTACGCGGTCATCAGCACGACCTCGGTCTCCGGCGCGATCGTCTTGGCGGCGCGCAAGAGGTCCATGCCCGACGTGTTCGGCATCATCAGATCGGTCAGCAGCACGCCGACGCGGTGCTTGCGCAGCACGTCGAGGCCCTGGGTGCCGTCGGTCGCCGACAGCACGGTGAGCCCCTCGCGGCGGAAGATCTTCGTCAGCGATTCGACGATCGCGGGCTCGTCGTCGACGACCATCACGATGCCGCTCTCGCCCGGAGCCTCCTTGAGCGCGGTCGGTTCGTCGGGGTGTGGCGCGCCGCTGCCGCCCTCGATCTGGGCTGCCGCGAACCGCCGGAACGGGCTGTGGGCAGGCTGGTTCCACATGCGAGTAGAGGCAATAACAAGGCCGATGCCAGGTGTGATTCCGCTCAAGTGTCTGGAATTGCTTAGCCGTTTCGCGTGTTTCGGCCCCGAAACGTGCCAGGTTGTCAGGCTGCGGGAGGGGGCCTGACAAAATGACACCGGGCCGCAGTGGTCGACGCGATCGTCACTGCGTGCCGGCAGCACTGCAACGCGGCGGCGGACGAGCTGGCGCCGTTCGTCGAGGATACCTTGTATGGCTCCCGCAACCTGATCGCTGCGCTCGACCAGGGCCTCGTCACCGAGCTCGAGGTCGCGAACGTGCTCGTCGCCAGGCTCGAGACCTGGCTCGGGCATCGGGGCATCGCGGTTCTGCAGCCTGACTGGAATGCACTGGCTGCCAGCGTGCGCGCGCGGATCGCGCAGCGCTGATGCCGCGGACGCGAGCTCGGTGATCACCCCTTCGCGACAGGCCGCAGCTTGTCGGCGACGACCTTCGCAAAGCCGACCTCGTCATCCGGAGCCAGGACGACGCCCCAGTTGACGTGCTTGCCGTCGGCCATGCTCTCGCAGACGATCGCGCGCGGCGCGTGGTCGAGCTCGCTCGCGTACGCGCTGTGCTCGAGCAGGATCATCCGCGCGAGCGCGCCTGCGCCGCCCGCGTCCGCCGCGCGCGCGATGAAGCGGACCTGCCACGGCTCGCCGGTCTCGGTCACGTCGCGGAACTGCATGGCGACGATCGCCAGCCCCGGCTCGGGCCGATCGATGAGGTACGTCAGCGGCGGCTGTGCGGGTGCCTCCCGGCCGGACGCCTGCACCGCCCACTGCCACATCCGCTCGAGGTACTGCGGCGCCGCGCCGGTATCGAGCGTCGCGACGAACTTCGCCGGGTCCTCGTGGAACTGCGGTGACAGCGCCTTGTGGGCGAACAACCATAGCGGGCTCGGTTTCATCCTGCCTTCTCCCTCGGCTTGGTATCCGTCGGCGTGCGCTTGCGCGTGGGCTCGAGCGTCTGGATCTGGCGCGGCAGCTTGACCGTGAACGTCGTGCCTTCGCCGAGCTTCGTATCGCACTCGATCGATCCGCCGTGGCGCTCGACGAGCTCGTGCACGATCGACAGCCCCAGGCCGGTGCCCTCGCCGACATCCTTCGTCGTGAAGAACGGATCCCAGATCCGCGGCAGCACGTCCGGCGGGATGCCCGGGCCGTTGTCGACGATCTTGACCTCGACGCCGTTCGGATCGCCGCCGGTGACGATCGTGATCTTCGCGTCGTCGCGGCCGGACAGCGCCTGCGCGGCGTTCGTCAGCAGGTTCATGAACACCTGGTTGATCTGACCGGCGTGGCCGCGCACGCGGCCGGGGTTGTTGTACTGCTTCACGACCGTCACGTTCTGCTTGAGCAGGTGGCGGAGCAGCTCGAGCGAGTCGTCGATCGAGCGATCGATGTCGAAGTCGACGACGCTCTCGTCGTCGGTGCGCGAGTAGTTGTGCAGCGCCGACACGATCGCCTTCGTGCGCTGGGCGCCGCGCTGCACCACCTTGACCATGTCGCGCACGTCCTTGGCCGCCTCCGGATCCTGCTCGATGCCCGCGACCGCCTCCTCGAGCGGGCCGACGGTGTTGACGATCGCGTTGACCGGGTTGTTGATCTCGTGCGCGATGCCGGCGACGAGCTGGCCGATCGACGCGAGCTTCTCGCTGCGCACGAGCTGGCGCTGCGCGCGCTTGAGCTGATCGAGCGTCTCGGCGAGCTCGCGGTTCTTGCGCGCCAGGTCGGCGGTGCGCATCTGCACCGCGCGCTCGAGGTCGAGGTTGACCTCCTCGGTCGACCGCAGCTTCTCGCGCAGCGCGCGCCGCATCTCCTCGAGCGCGAGCGTCAGCCGGCCGATCTCGTCGCCCTCGCCTGCCGCGGCGACCGGATCGGCGAGCTCGCCGCGCGCCATCGCGTCGGCGCGCTGCTCGAGCCGGCGGATCGGCGCCATGAACTGCGCGACGGTGAACGCGACGATGCCGCCGCACGCCGCGAACAGCACGAGGAAGAACACGAGCAGCTCCTTGAGCGGCCGCACCATCGACTCGCCGCGCCCGCGGTAGTCGGGATAGAACACCGCGACCGCGCCGAGGTCGTAGCGCTGGCCGTGCCAGAACACGTCGAGGCGATCGGACTTGCCGGTGAGCTCGGCGCGGTGGAACGGGATCATCCCGCCCGACTTCTCGATCAGGGCGCGCACGTACCACGGCGGCCGCGGTGCGCCCTGCGGCCCGCCGCCCAGCGGCAGCAGGCCGCCGCTCGTGTCGATGTAGTAGACCACGGCCGCGGTGTCGGGCTCGCCGCCGAGGATGCGGCGCAGCGACGCGCGCGCGGCGTCCTCGGTCGGCGGCGTCGGCGCGATGCCGAGCTCGGTCTGGACCTCGGAGCGCAGGCCGTGCAGGCCGAGCTCCGACTGGGCGCGCGCCGCGTCGGTCGCGAGGTTCTTGTACTGGACGAAGCCCCACAGCAGCGCCATGCCGCACGCGAGCAGCACGATGCCGCCGAAGCTGAGCAGCAGCTTGCTGCGCAGCGACAGCGACGGCGCGATCGAGCGCACGGGCACGCGGTAGCGCTGCGTCAGGTGTGCGAGCAGCGGGCGCAGCACGTCGCGATGCCACAGCTGCTCGTAGATCGCGCCGGCGACCGCGAGCACGAGCGTCGCGATCGACAGGATCAGCGTGTCGTCGAGATCGAAGCCGAGCCGCAGGCGCGCGACGAGCGCACCGACGAGCGCGATCACGAACCACACGACGATCGTCATCAGCGCGAGCCGGTACGGCAGCGCCTGCGCGCGCCGGTAGATCGTCGCCGCGGGCACCGCGCTCGTCATCAGCGGATCGCCGCGCGACGCCGCGAGGTAGACGCGCAGCTCGCCCGTCATCGCGCGCGCGCCGAGCGTCCACACGACGAGCCCGACCAGCGTCGCGAGCGGGAAGTACGTCTCGAGCTCGAGGTACTGCTCGCGCGTGATCGGCACGAAGTAGTACGCGAACGCGGCCTGCGCGGCGAGCACGCCGCCGGCGACGATCATCGCGACGAGCGTGAACCGGCGGAAGTGGCTGTCGTCGAACCGGCGCAGCGGCGAGCCGACCGCGAACAGCCGCTCGCGCACCTCGCCGAGGATCTGCGCCCACCACACCGCGCGCACGCACGACACGACGTACGCGTGCACCGCGGCCAGCGCGGTCAGCGCGGCGACGCGCTCGGGCGGCCACGCATCGTAGACGTGGAGGAACAGGCCGGTGAGCGCGGCGGCGCCCGCCCACACCCCGGTGCGCAGCATCAGCGCGCGGACCGGCGCCTTGAGCGTGATGCGGTACGCGCGCGCGGCGAGCTCCTTGCCGACCTTGTCGCCGCGGCGGCGCGCCGCGACGGCCGACCACAGCGGCAAGAGCCACACGGTGATCGCGGTCCACCACACGACCGCCGCGCCGATGCCGACGGGGAGCGCGGTGCGCAGCAGCGTGTCGGCGCCGAGATCGCCGAGATCGAACGCCGCCCACAGCGGATAGCCGATCGCGAGCAGCTCGAGCACCGCGAGCACGATCGCGGGCATCACGAAGCGTCGCTTGAACGGCAACGTCGCGAGCGACGGCAGGGCCGCCGAGCTCTCGCTCGCGCCCTGAGGTGGCTCGCCGCTCGTAGGCATCGCCGAAGCATATTACGATCGGGTGCGTGAGGCTCCTCGCCGCGGCGCTGGTGATCGCGAGCGCGCCGGCACTTGCCGGGCCGCAGCTCGCGCCGGTGACCAGCGACAACTACACGATCGACCTCTACGACGGTGTCTCGCTCGGCAACTCGGCGGTGATCGCGATGGGGGGCGCGACCGTGGCGAACGCGATCGGCTCGTCGGGGACGCTCGCGAACCCGTCCGCCGCGGCCGTACGGCAGACGACGGACACCGACCACTTGAACGGCGACTACCACCTCGACGCGCTCTACGCGGCGGGCTCGAAGGACTTCGCGAACTCCGGGCTGTCGAACATCCAGCAGAGCGGCGCGCGGATGATCACCGCCGGGCTGTCGGGGCGGATGGGCAACTGGGCCGGCGCGCTCGGCGCGAGCGCCGAGATCGTGCCGATGCCGATGATGCCGGGCAGCACGATGGCGGTGGACGCCCAGACGCTGCGCGCGCGGCTCGCGATCGCGCACTGGATCGACTCGCGCGACATCGCCGTCGGCGTCGCGGCCGAGCTCGCCCAGCTCGCGGTGCAGCCGGAGTGCACCGGCTGTCGCTCGCTGTTCACGATCAACGGCATCGGCCTGCTCGCCGGCGCGACGTACATCCCGCGCCACCAGAGCTTCCGGCTCGGCGCCGCGGCGAACGCGCCGTTCACCGGCGGCAACGTCGCGGTCGGCGACTGCGATCCGATGAGCTGCCAGGGCTACGTGCTGCCGAAGGCGGTGACGGTGCCGTGGCGCGTCGCGGTCGGCGGCGTGTACCGGTGGGCCGAGACCGACTGGAACCACCTCGTCGGCGGCGACTTTCGCGACGAGCCCGCCGTCACGGTGGTTGCCGATCTCGCCGTCACCGGCGCGTCGCCGGATGCGTACGGCCTCGAGGCCGCGTTCGGCTCGCCGCAGCAGCTCGAGCGCTCGGGGCGTCACGTCGCGTGGTCGCCGCGCGCCGGCGCCGAGTACGAGTGGCTGCCCGGGCGGCTGCGCGTGCGCGGCGGCAGCTACTGGGAGCCGGTGCGCGCGCCCGCGAGCGGTTGGCAACGCGTGCTCGGCGCCGAGCAGGAGCTGGAGACGGACCCGATCCCGCTGCTGCACGCGCCGGGGATCCACGCCGTGCTCGGCGTGGGCTACACGCTGGACGAGCGGCCCCGCCGGACGTGGCGCCTGTACGGGATGACCCGGTTCAGGCCGTAGCGCCGCTCTGCGCCTGGATGTCTGCTTTCACCGCCGAGGCGCGAAGCGAGTACGGGCGAGGCGTGGGCCCTACCTCCGGCGCCGGGCACGGCAGGGCAACGGCATTGCTTGTCTTCTTCCGGCGGCTGCGGCTGCCGCGTCGTCCGTCGGTGCCCGGCGGCTCGCAGTGAGACCCCGCGAGCCGCCGGTGCAGCCGCCGCTAGCGCTGCTCGAGGCTGATGCCCTGGTAGTAGTGCTCGAGGATCTCCTGGTAGGTCGCGCCCTTCTGGGCCATGCCCACCGCACCGGTCTGCGCCAATCCCAACC
>JBLMXA010000334.1:0-4310 GCA_050257515.1 Acidobacteriota bacterium
GGATCCGAAGGAGTCGCTGATCCAGGCGTTGATCCGCGACGAGCTGGCGCGCATGTGCGCGATCCTGGAAGACGAGCTCGTCGCCAAGCCGACGGCGCTGACCGCCGAGAAGGAGATCGTCGACACAACCGACTGGGCGAAGAGCCTGCTCGACGACGCATGACGGCCCGTTGCGCCCTCGTGCTCGCGGTCGCCGGGTGCAGCTTTCACCGCGGGAACACCGGCCTGTCGCCTGGCGATGCGCCCGACGCGATCGATGCGGCGGGTGATGCGCGCGAGATCGACGCCGCGAGCTGGCTCGACGCGCCGCTGGCGGTCGTGAGCTTCGTGCAGAGCGCCGGGGCCGACGGCGCGACCACCGACGTCTCGGCGACGCTGCCGGGTGCGCGCGCCGCCGGCGATCTGTACGTGGTCGCGATCTCGTGGCCGGACCCGTCGATCAGCCTCGTGTCGGTCGCCGACACCGATCTCAACTCGTTCCAGCAGGTAGGCACCGGCATCGCGCTGACCGGTCACGGCGTGCTCGCGGTGTATGTCGCGGCGAACCTCGGCGCGGCCACCACCCCGGACGTCGTGTCGGCGACGCTGTCGGCGAGCACGTCGGGCACGCTGGTCGTCGCCGAGTATCGCGGGCTCGACCCGACGAACCCGATCGAGGGTACCGCGTCGAGCTCGGACACGACCGGCACGGCCGCCGACAGCGGGCCGTACGCGACGGCGCACGCGCACGACCTCGTCGTCGGGGCGATGTGCGCCAATCGCTCGTTCGCGGCGGGCGCCGGGTTCACGAGCCGGGTCGATCAGTCGAGCACGATGATCGAGGACCACGAGGTCTTGGTCGCGGCCAGCTACGATGGCACCGCGACGCTGAGCTCGAGCGGCGCGTGGTTCGCGCGCGTGATCGCGCTGCGCGCGGCGGATTGAACCGCGCCGCGGGCGTGTCATCATCCGCGCGTGCGTGGTCGAGCTGGCCTGTGGATGATCGCCGCCGCGATCGGCGCGAGCGTGCTCGAGCACGCGTCGTGGGGCGTGTTCGGCGTGATCTTTCGCAACGTGTCCGATGACCGCGACCTGTGGACGTCGTTCGCGGACATCTCGGGGCTCGTCAGCCACGCCGTCACGGTCGTCTACGTCACGGGTGCCGTGCTGTGCGCCACCGCGAGCAAGCCGCCGTCGAGGGGATGGTTCGCGGCGTCGGCGTGCGCGGCCGCGGCGTCGATGTGCGCGACGTGGCTCGTGCCGTGGGCGCTCGCCGCGTGGAACATGGGGGACTTCTCGACGATCCGCTGGGTGTGGCGGCTCGGCATCGTGCTGTGGCTCGCGACCGCGGCGACGTTCGCGCTCGCCTCGCGCGAGAAGTCGACGAGCTCGTCGCTGCGCCGCGGCATGCTCGTCGCGGTCGGCGTGTGGATCGGCGTGTACCTGCTCGCGCAGGCGCTCGCGCATGACCCGCTCGAGGCCGCGCCGCGCTGGCTGGCGCTCGCGCTCGATCTCACCTCGATGATCGCGGAGATCGCGTGGGTGTTCGTCGCGCTCGAGCAGCTCGGCGCGTTCCCCGAGTCGGCGGCGTCGCTGCGGACGCGCGCGCGCAGCGCGGCGGGGATCGCGGCCGTGGCCGTGTGTCTCGTCGGCATCGCGGTCGCGGCGAGCGCGGTGTGGGTGACGAGGTACGTGTCGAGCGCCGAGCCGACGCGCGACGCGCTGACGACCGGCATCGTCACGTTCGCGGCCGGTGCGTTCGCGCTGCGCGGCCGCCGCTCGGCACTCGTGCCGGCGATCGCCGTGACGATCGTGCTCGTCGTCGTCGGCCGGCTCGTGCTCGGATCGAGCGCGCGCCCGGTGGCCGACGTCGCGCTCGCACCGGTGCGCGTGCCGCGGCTCGCGGTGTCGTTGCCCGAGGGGACGGTCGAGCGCAAGCCGAACCTGCGCGAGCAGGGGCGGCTCACCGTGATGACCCGTCACGCCGATCTCGGGCTCGTCACGCTGTCGTGGTACACGACGCACCGCGATCCGATCGAGGACGTCCGCAACGCGACGCAAGGCGAGCTCGTCAACGTGCCCTTCACCGAGACCCTCGGCGGCCGGCGCATCGAGGGCACGCTGTGGAAGCTGCGGAACATCACGGAGCTGTACGCGACGTGGCAGTGCGGCGACCTGTACTACCTGCTCCAGCTGTCGCGCTACACGGTGGACGATGGCGCGCTGCCGCAGATCGCGCACCGGATCCTGGAGACCGCGAGCTGCCAGCCGCCCGCGGCCGACGATGCGCCGGCGCTCGCGATCGCGTTCACGCCGCCGCCGGGCTTCCACGACGTCTCGAAGCACCCGCACATCTCGGTGTTCGAGAATGACGCGCAAGAGGCGTACTCGTTCATCTGGTCGGGCGAGGACGACTACGTCGACGCGCTGGCCACGGCCCCCGAGAAGCTGTTCGCGGCGGTCCACGCGCAAGACGCCGCCGACCGCGCCACTCCGCTGCCCGAGCTCCACATCCCCGAGCGCGAGGACTCGGTCGAGAGCTCGACGCGTCGGGTGCTGCAGATCGACTACGGCGACACGCGCATCCTCGTCACCGCATGGCGATGCTTCAGTCTCGACGTCGACTTCGTCGGGTACTACAGCGGCCGCGCCAGCGCCGAGGCGGCGGAGAAGGTGCTCGCCTCGGCGCGCTGCCCGTGATCAGCAGACGTAGCTGATCTGCCACTCGCGCACGTCGCCGCCCTGGCCGATCTCGACGACGTCGCCGAGCTTCTTGCCGAGCACGGCCGTGCCGATCGGCGACGCCAGCGTGACGACCGACAGCAGGCCGTCGCCGCCGGGGCCGCTGAGCGTCACGCCCGCACCGACCGGCGCGAGGAAGAACGTGCGGCCCTCGCCGCTGTCGGGATCCTCGATCTCGACGATCGCGCCGAGCTCGACCCGCGCGGCGGCGGGCCTGGGCTTCCAGGTCGCGAGCGCGTCGATCTCGGCGAGCGCCTGCTGCGCGCGCCGTTGCTGCGCCTTGCCGAGCGTGCCCAGCTGGTGGGCGGCGCGCGCGTCCTCGCGCTTCTCGTCGGGGGTCGCGCCGTCGCGCGCCTCGGCTGCCGTCGCATCGCGCGCCGCGAGCGCGCTGCGCGCCGAGGCCTGCAGCTTGGCCACGAGCTGCGCGATCAGCTCCTGCTTGTCCATGCCGCAAGCTTCGCCAGCCCCAAAGACGTGCGCCACTTCTCGGCGATCTCGTGCGAATCTCGAAGGGCGCCATGGATCCGAAGCTGCTCGTCGACAACGGCGACGTCATCTCCTACGCGCTGGCCGGCGTGCTCGCGGTCGTGGGCCTCGTGGTCGTCCAGCTCGTGCGGCGGCGCCGCGATCTCCGCAAGGCGCGCGACGCGGTGCGTCTGGTGACGTACTCGATCGCCGAGCCGCGGCCGGGGCCGGTCGCGGTCAAGGAGGTCTGGCGCGCAGGCGGCGAGCCGCGGATCGAGTGCGGCGGCGAGCGCGTGTTCATCGAGGGCGAGCCCGACGTGCAGCGCGGCACGCGCGCGCGATGGGCGCGCGGCGTGCGCACGTACGCGGTGCGCGAGGGCGAGGCGGTGATCGCGATCGGCGTGATGGCGAAGCGCGGCGATCACGAGTGGAGCTTCGCGGCGAGCCCGGGCGAGGCCGGCGTGCAGATGTTCGCGGTGACGCCGCGGCCGGCGCCGGCGCCGCTACTGCCGTGGCGCGCGCCGCTCGTCCTCGCGATCACCGGCGCGGTCGCGTTCCTCGGCCTGTACGGCGCCGGCACGCTGGTCGTCGACGTGCCGCACGATTGCAGCGACACGTCGGTGCTGCGCCTGCAGATCAGCAGCGCGCTACCGCTCGTGCGAGACGAAGCGCTGGCGGCGCTCGCGCGGTGCCACAAGTAATGCGGTGCTGCGCGCTCGCCGTGCTCGCCGCCTGTGCGCACGCGCCGGCCCATCACGAGCTGCCGGTGCCGGACGTGCGCCAGGCGACCGTGTACACGTGCAGCGCGTCGGCGCTGCAGGGCGTGCTCGCGTACTACGGGATCGAGGCGCGCGAGGACGAGCTCGCGAAGGAGCTCGGCGTGACGCCCGAGGACGGCGCGCCGCCCGAGGCGATCGTCCGCGTCGGCCAGGCGTACGGGCTCGCGGTCGCCGAGCGCGACGACATGACCGTCGGCGATCTCGCGGCCGAGGTCGCGCGCGGCAACGCCGTGATCGTCGACCTCCAGGCGTGGGCGGATAGCCCGCCGCGGTCGTGGGCCGACGACTGGGACGACGGCCACTACGCGATCGTCGTCGCCGTCGAGGGCGATCGGATCGTGCTCG
>JBLMXA010000335.1:0-12182 GCA_050257515.1 Acidobacteriota bacterium
CAGCAGCCGCGCAGCACAGCCGTTCGTCGACACGCCACCGCCAGCGAATCAGTGCCCGCTATCGGTGACCGGATGCGATCTCGTGTCGACCATGATCGGTGACGAGAAGAAGCTGCCGTTCTTTCCGCGCATCATTCAATGGGCCACCAGTGGAGCTGGCCGGGAAGCAGAGGAGAAATGAGCGTGCTCGTTCTCCCGGCGGCGCCGCCCCGCTCTGATTCCGATCCGCTGCTCCGCAAGTCCCTACGGTTGTGGGGAGGCGACCCACGTCATGATGTGGGTCACCTCGGTCGTGTGTGCATGGATCGCCGCACAATCGATCGCCGAGATGTCGATCGAGGATGCGGTGATGAGCGTCGCAATCGCTGCGGTCGGTGTGTTTGTGGCTGTACGAGCGCGGAGTGCGAGCGGCCGCCTGCGCCGCGTGTGGCGAGACGGGCGGCTCATCGAGGTCACGGTGATCGACTGGAACATCGGCGCCGGTCGGTGGCGCGCGACGATCGTCGAGTGTGAAGGGCGGAGAGGCGTGGTCGGTTTCACGCGCGCACCCGATGTGGGAATGAAGCTCCCGGCCCTCGAGCACGGCGATCAGCTCGCCGTACTGGAGCGGAACAAGGTGCTCCGGATCGGGAAGATCTCCCCCCGCCAGTGTTAGCCACTCGGAAACGCGCCAGAAACATCGTTCATGGCAGGCTGAGGCGTGCCCCGCTCGATCATCCAGGTCCATCACCGCGGTGATCGCGGCGTCGACGGCATCCTGCGGCTGATCGAGCTCGCGAGCCACGACGGGCCGATCGAGGTCATGCTGACCGCGATGTGCGGCGAGATCGCGGCGATCGCGGGCGTCGACATCGCGAGCATCTACGTCGTCGAGGGCGAGGGCGGCGCGCTCGTCATGCGCGGCAACCACGGCTTCCCGCCCGAGGCGATCGGCAAGACCGTGCTCGCGGTCGGCGAGGGCATCACCGGGCTGGTCGCCGAGTGCATGCGGCCGGTGTCGGCCGCGCACGCCGCGACCGAGGCGGCGTACAAGCACGTGCCCGGCCTCGGCGAGGAGCAGTTTCCGGTGTTCGCCGGCATCCCGCTGATCGGCGGCGGCGCCGTGATCGGCGTGCTCGTGCTGCAGCGGCGCAAGAAGCCGTTCGCGACCGACGAGGTCACGCTCGCGACCGCGCTCGGCGCGCCGGTGACGCTCGCGATCGAGCGGCGGCGCGCCGCGGCGGTGCGCTCGGCGCGGCTCGTCGGCACCGGCCACGGCGGAGGCGTCGTGCTCGGCCGCGCCGGCGTCGTGCCGACCGCGACCGCGGTGGCGACCGCGCCGCTCGACGTCGAGCGCGCGTTCGTGCGGCTGCGCGACGATCTCGGCCGCGCCGTGCGCAAGCTCGCCGAGGCGGATGACACGCGCGTCGGCGCCGCGCTCGATCGGTTCGCGCTCGCCCTGTGCGACCAGCGGCTGCGCGAGAAGCTCGCCGAGGCGGCCGGCCGGCCGAGCGGGCTGCGCGCGGTCGCGAGGGAGTACGCGCAGGTTCGTTATCGCATCTCGGGCACCGGCGCCGCGGCCGACGACGAACGCGGCGGCGAGATCGAGGAGCTGTGCGCGCTGATCGGCGCGCACACGATCCGTCCCGGCGCGGTGTGGCTCGCCGATCGAGTCGGCGCGTTCGTCGCGATCGCCGCGGTCGCGCGCGGCGCCTCGGCGATCGTCGCGAGCGATACCGCGACGGCCACCGCGATCGCGATCGCCACGGCCGCGCGGCTGCCGCTCGTCACCGGCGCGCAGGGCGTGTTCGGCTGGGCGCGCCCCGGGGACCTGCTCGCCGTCGACGGCGAGGCCGGCACGGTGCTCGTGCACCCCGCGCCGACCGAGATCGAGAAACTGCGCCGCGCCTAGAAGCTGGCGACCGCGCCGGCGAGCGAGCCGGTGTAGTGGACGTCGACGTCGAGCTGGCCGACGGTGGTCGAGAAGTGGAGCGTCGCGTCGATCCGGTAGTCGCGCGCGCCGCCCGCGACCGCGCCGGCGACCCGCATCGCATCGGCGGCCGCGATCGTCAGCGACGTCGTCACCGGCGCGACGCCGCGCGCCGGGATCGTCTGCTGCAGCTCGACGTTGCCGGTCGCCGCGCGCGCGCCGCCGATCGCGAGCTGCCAGTCGATGCCCGACAGCGGCACGCCGAACGTGTTCGGGTTCGTGACGTCGAGCCGCAGCTGGCCGGTGACCTCGCCGAGCCCGGCCGCGGTCAGCGAGGCGTCGCGGACCTGCGCGGTCGGCCTCTCGATCGAGTGCATGAACAGCGAGCAGCCGGAGAGTGCGATCGACGTCACGAGCCAGGCGAGGCGCATGCCATGTCGAACAGCAAGCGGCGCGCCGCGCCTAACTCCGCGAATCGCCGCGGCCGTCGTGAACGCCGCTTCTCACCTGAGGTAGTCGACCGTGACGGGACGATCGACGAAGTCGGTGTAGTCGTCGGCGAGGTCGTAGCTCCACGAGTGGTGCGGCTTGTGGGTGACGACGACGTCGTGCAGGCACCAGCCGGCGCCGTCGTCGCACCCGGTATCGGGGACGACGACCTCGTAGCTCGTCGCGTGCGGCGCGTACTCCATCGCGAGCGCCTGCTCGGCGCCGGCGTTCTCGGAGTAGCCGTGCGCGAGCGAGGTGTCGCGCGCGTACACGAACTGGATCGCGTGCAGGCTGTCGACGATGTCCTGGTCGAGGCCGGCGCCGCCGCCCTCGAGGCACGAGTAGTCGATGCGCGCGAGCACGTCGGTGGCGCCCGCGCGCTGCAGCTGGCCGAGCAGCTCGTTCGCGACGTACGCGCCGCTCGAGTGCGCGATCACGTAGATCGGGGACGTCCCGTCGTCGATGGTCGCGAGGTGCGCGCGCAGCGCCGAGTTCGCGATCTCCTTGCCGTCGTAGCTCGCGTCGGCCGGCCCCTTGACCGCGTAGATCTGGCCGACGTCCTGCCCGCCGAGCTTGGCATCGACGAGCTCGCTCGCCCACGCCGCCGAGTACGACAGGTGCGCGGTGTAGCCGCCGTACGCGATCAGGATCGCGTTGCCGGTGTTGACGCGCTGGTACTCGACGCCGAGCCCGATCCCGGTCCAGCCGTCGCCGGGCCCATCGGCCTTGCCGTCGCCGCCGGTCGGGTCGGCGGACTCGTTCGCGGGCGGATCGGCGGCGCACGCCGCCACGAGCACCACGAGCAGGAGCGACCATCGCATCGCGCCGCGCCAGCTTGCGAGCCGCGCGCCAGCGCCGTTGCACTTCGTGGCCTCGCCGGATCGCGTGGTTGTCCGGAGGTGGCTACTCGAGCGGCCGGGTCAGCTCTTCCGCCGATGGGGTGGAGGCCCCACGTGCGGAACGTCGTCGGCCATCATCGTCGCCATCGAGACCTTCTCGGCCGCCCACGCCGAGGCGCGCTTGCGCGCTCGCTCCATCAGATCGAACTGGCCCTTCGGCTCGGGCGGCTTGCCCTCGATCACCGGCGCCGGGATGCGCTGGTCGTAGTCGGTCCAGATCCGAGGATCGTTGCGGCAGTCGTAGGTGCGGCACACGCGCGGGCGGAACGCGTGCACGGTGCAGCCGCCGCTGTCGGGATCGTTGTGCACGCAGTAGCCGTCGCTCGCGCGCTGGCGGATCAGGTACGGCTGGCCGTAGTCCCAGCGGATCACGCCTTCGTCGAGATCGCGCGTCGACAGCGAGAACGTCAGCTTGCAGCAGCGCGCGCGGCAGATCGGGAACAGCTCCTCGCACGGCGGCGTCGCGGGCTCGACCGTGTACTTGTCGTCGCCGGTGTCGATCGAGACCCGCGTGACCAGCGCGGCGTCGGCGGCGAGGATGTTCATGTGAATTTCCGGAATCGCGGCGTTGACGCTCGCCTCGACGGTCCCGATCGGCGCGGGCGCGGGGGTGTGGGGCTCGGCCGGCTCGGGCTCGACGCCGTCGATCCGGCGCGTCAGCTCGTCGGTGAGCGCGACGACCTGCGCCGCGAGCTTCAAGAGGTTTTCCTTCAGATCGAGATCCGACAGGTTGAGGAACCGCACCGCGCGCTCGAGCTCGGCGCGCGTCACCGGCGCGTCGAGCTCGCTCGTGCCGTAGACCTTGCGCTCGTCGGCCATCGCGAGAGTCTATTCGACCGAGCCGTGGCTGAACCAGCGCCGCCGGTGGCGATCGTAGTAGACCCACAGGCAGTCGCCGCGGCGCAGCTCGGCGAAGTGGTACTCGCGGTGGACCTCGTGGTGCGCCCACCACGCGCCGGACACGACGTACGGGCCTAGGATGCGGACGACCGCGCCGTGCTCGAGGCCCGACAGCAGCCAGCCGTCGTCGCGGACCTGGCGCGCCTGTGGCGGCAGCTGCTGCGGGCGTGCGTGCAGCCGGCGCACGAGCGGCCGCACGAGCCTGGGCTCGGGACGCGCCGGCTCGACGTGGACGAGCCGCTCCCAGCCGAAGCTCGCCTCGGGCAGGTGGCCGTCGCGCAGCACCGCGCGCACGACCGCGTCGTCGCCGAGCTCGGCGCGCACGCGCGCGAGCGCCTCGTTCGCGGCGCGCAGATCGCGGCGCGGCTTCGCGGCGAACATCGCGAGCTGCTCGCGCGACGCCGCGGCGTCGTCGGCCCACACGCGCGCGGCGTTGACCGGCGCGACCGGCGGCATGCCGGTGAGCCGCAGGTGGAGGAGCCGCGCGAGCGCGCGGCCGTCGAGCGTCGGCGCGGCGGGCTTGATGCAGTCGTGGCGAGGCTCGGTGTGACCGACCGCGCGGCGCAGCGTCAGCTCGACGTGCAGCGCGACGAGCGCGCGGCCCTGGCCGGCGAGCCGATCGAGCAGGCGATCGATCGCGCCCTTGAGCACGAACACGAGCTGCTCGACGTCGGCGACATCGTCGTCGAGCACGACGCGCTCGTCCGGCGCGTCGGGCGGCGGCAGCGGCACGAGCGGATCCCAGCGCTCGCCCGCCGCGAGCTGGTACAGGCGGTGCGCGTCCTTGCCGAACCGCTCGAGGATGCCGCCGCCGGGCAGCCGCACGAGCTGGCCGAGCGTGGTCACGCCGAGGCGCGCGAGCGCGTCGCGCAGCTTGGCGGCGATGTCGAGGCGCGCGAGCGGCACCGCGCTCGCGGCGGCGCGCTCGTCGGCATCGGCGCGCAGCACCGTGATGCCGGTGCGGGTGGCGCGCGAGATCGCGTAGGTCGCGAACCGCGAGAACCCGACGACGACCGCGCCCTGCAGCCCGAGCGCGGTGACCGCGCGCTGGATCGCCATCGCCCACTTCGCGGGCGTCTCGAAGATCCGCGACAGGCCGTCGCCGTCGAGCCAGAACGTGCCGGGCTCGGTCGACGGCTCCACCCGCGGCGACAGCGCGTGCAGCGCGACCCGCAGCTCGTCGATCGCGGCGGCGATCTGCTCGGGCGGCACGACGCGCGCGCGCAGCGCGCCGTGGAGCGAGAGCGCGTGCGCGTAGCGCTGGCCGGGCAGGATGCCGGCGCAGCGCGCCCGCTCGCACGCCCACAGCACGACGCCTTGCGGGCGGTCCTCGTCGATCACGACGACCGCTTGCCTGCGCAGGTCGGGCTCGGCGCGCCACGCGAGCTGCAGCGGCAGCGCGGGTAGATCGAGGCACGCGACCTTCACTGTTCAAGTGTTCAGCTAACCGAAGCTGCAGTCAATACGCGTAGTTCACTCCGGAAGGGATCTGCATACTGCCGCGAATGAAGGATCAGGTCATCGTCATCACGGGCGCGTCGACCGGCATCGGCGAGGCGCTCGCGTACGAGGTCGCGCGCCGCGGCGGCAAGGTCGTGCTCGCGGCGCGCCGGCAGGCCGAGCTCGACCGCGTCGCCGGCACGATCGGCGAGGCCGCGCTCGCGGTGACGACCGACGTCACGCGCCGCGCCGACCACGAGCGCCTGCGCGACCGCGCGATCGAGCGCTTCGGCCACATCGACGTGTGGATCAACAACGCGGGCCGCGCGCTGTGGCGCCCGGTCTCCGAGCTGACCGACGACGACATCGACGAGATGGTCACCGTCAACGTCAAGAGCGTGGTCTACGGCATCCAGGCCGTGCTCCCCCACTTCCGGGATCGCCAGCGCGGTCACCTCATCACGATCTCGTCCGGACTGTCGCGGTTCCCGCTCGTGGCGCAGCGCAGCGCATACAGCGCCGCGAAGGCGGCGGTGAATCTGTTGATGGCGAGCCTGCGCGTCGAGCTGCGCGATCAGCTCCCGGGCGTGCACACCACGATCGTGCTGCCCGGCGTCGTCGCGACCGACTTCGGGCTCAACGCGCTGCATGGTGGCGTCGACAACCGCAAGCTGCCGAACGCGCAACCCGCCGACGAGGTGGCAAGAGTGATCGCCGATACGATCGAGCGGCCGCGCGCGGAGGTCTACACGCGCCCGCAGCTGAAGGAGCTCGCGGCGCGGTATTTTGCGGCAGACGACCTCGACGCGATCGAGACCCAGCCGCCGTTCTTTCCGTACCGAAGGTGAGCGCATCCGCACGGTCTGCGTAGCGCGTGTCGCCGCGCTTACGATCGTTGGGGCACGAACGATTGCGAACGTTTTTCGTCGAAAGCCTGAATCGCGTTGCCTATGATGCGCGCACCTCAGGAGGCATCGATGAAACTCGCGAGTTTGTTGTTTGCGGCTTCTCTCGTGGGCGGGTGCGTGGCGGACCTCGATACGACTTCGCAGACGACCCAGGACGATCAGTCCGAGATCCTGCCGAAGCACGTCCACGCCGTGCGCGGTGAGGCCAAGGGCCACAAGGGCGGCGGCGGTGGCAACGGCATCTTCTACCACGGCGGTCCGGTGATGCTCGGCACCGTCAACATCCACTACATCTGGTACGGAAACTGGTCGGGCAACAACGCGACCAGCATCCTCGACAGCTTCGCGAGCAGCATCGGTGGCTCGAGCTACGAGCACATCAACACGACGTACTACGACGGCACCAACACGCACGTCAGCGGCGCGATCTCGCGCTCGGCCGACGCTACCGACAACTACTCGCACGGCAGCTCGCTGACCGATAACGACATCCAGGCGATCGTCGCGGCGCAGAACCCGACCGACACGAACGGCATCTACATGGTGCTGACGTCGGCCGACGTGACGGAGACCAGCGGCTTCTGCACGCAGTACTGCGGCTGGCACACGCACGGGACGATCGGCGGACACGACATCAAGTACGCGTTCATCGGTAACCCCGATCAGTGCCCGTCGGCGTGCGAGGACCAGACCACGTCGCCGAACGGCAACGCCGGCGCGGACGGCATGGCGTCGATCATCGCGCACGAGAGCGAGGAAGCGATCAGCGATCCCGATCTCAACGCGTGGTACGACCGCCGCGGCTCGGAGAACGCCGACAAGTGCGCGTGGACGTTCGGCACGGAGTCGACCGCGTCGAACGGCTCGCTGTACAACATCACGCTCGGCGGCAACAAGTACCTCATCCAGCAGAACTGGGTGAACGCGTCGGGCGGCTTCTGCGCGATGTCGTACTGAGCTAGGTCAGCCCCGCGGGCCCGGCGCGCGGTACCGCGTGCGTCCAGCCCGGGCCGCGCCGCTTGTCCTTGAGCGCGCGCACGGTGATGCGAAACCCGCCGCCGTGCTCGCGCCCTCGCAGCGCCTCGGCGCGCAGCGAGACCAGCGAGCCGAGCGACGGCGTGTCGCCCGGCTTGTCGGTCAGGCAGACCACCGCCGCGTCGTGAGCCTGCGCGAGCGTGACGAGCCTGCCCTGGATCGCCATGGTGATGTCGCTCGCGGCAAGGCCGCCCAGATCGATCACCACCAGCCCGAACGCGCCCGAGCGCAGCACGCGCTCGGCAGCGCGCGCCGCGGTGATCGCATCGGGTGCGCGGATCACGACGAGCGCCGCGAGATCGACACCGCTCGCCGCGACGTCCGGTGGATAGAACGAGCTCTGCGCGAGCGTCACCCATGCGACCGGCTCGCGCTCGGTCTGCGCCTCGACGACGAGCTCGATCGCGGCCGTCAGCGTGGCGGTCGCGCCGCGCGCCGACACCTCGACGAGCCGGCCGCGCAGCGCCGCGAGGCTCCAGCGCGCCTCGGTCACCTCGGGCGCGCGCAGCTCGTCGAGCGACACGACCTTCGCGGTCGCCGCGGTGCCTCGCGCGTGGGCGAGAAAGCGCTCGAGCTCGTCCTTCATCGGAACACTCGTTCAGTACCAGATCACTCTGACACGCCTAGCGGATCGTGACGGAGATCTGCACCGGCTCTGCGTCGCGATAGAGGTCGATCGTCAAGCGATTCGCGGATCTGAGCTGCTGGTACACCTCGAGCGCGGCCGCGGGAGTCGACACGTCCATGCCGTCGACGCCTCGGATCACGTCGCCGTCGCGCAGGCCCGCGCGGTCGAGCACCGAGCCGCGGCCGATCCCGGACACGCGGAACCCGCCCGCCACCTGCTCGGCGCGCGCGGCGACCTGGGAGGGATCGGCGATCAGCGCGTCGAACGCCGCGCGCGAGATCTCGACGTGCGTGGCGTCGAGCCGCCGCACGCCGGCCGCCGGATCGATCTTCGCGGGCGCCGGTGCGGGCGCGGCCGCGGTCGCCGGCGCAGGCACCGGCTCGCCGCCGCGCCGCTCGATCGCGACGATCAGCGCGGTGGCGGCGATCGCGAACGCCGCGACCGCGAGCGCGAGCGCGAGCCGGCGCTGCCACGTCTCCGACATTCTCGGGAGCATGCGCCGTTCTCGCTCGGCATGCACGTTGCTGCACGTAGCTCCATGGACGATCGGCGCGATCGGCACGATGAGGGCCCGGCGCTCCCCGGACCCGATTACCTCTCGCTCGTCATCGAATGGGAGATGCCGGAGGAGGGCATGTCAGCTGCACCCACCGATCCCATGGAAGACACGCAAACCGCGAAGCACGCGCACCCCGCGAGCCACATCGAGGACTGGGACATCGTCGACGAGGCGAGCCTCGAGTCGTTCCCGGCGAGCGATCCGCCCGCGCACGGCACGCATCGCACGCAGACCGCGTCACCCGCGCCGCGCGTCGAGCCCGCACCCGCGCCTCGGCGCCCGCGCGGCGTCACCGGCAAGGCCCGCTCGATCGCGGTCGCCGTGGTCGCGCTCGGCTCGCTCGTGCTGTGGCTGCGCCGCCTTCGCAGGCATCACGCGATCGCGACCTAGGCTGACGTGCGATGGTGCCCGCGGCCGCCGGGCACCGTGCGTACGCGACTCGAACAGGTGGCCGCTACGAGGTTTTCATGGCTCGGATCGCATTCGTCCTCGGCGAGGACTTCGAGGACAGTGAATTTCGCAAACCGTACGATGCGCTGCGCGAGGCGGGACATCATGTCGACCTGCTCGGCGCCGAGGGCGGCGTCACGGTCAACGGCAAGAAGGGACGCGAGTCGGTGAAGCTCGACGCGTCGGTCGAGGAGAAGGACCCGACGAGCTACGACGCGCTCGTGATCCCCGGCGGCTACTCGCCCGATCACCTTCGCACGAGCCCGGCCGTCGTGCGGTTCGTGCAGAGGATGGTGCAGGCGAACAAGCTGATCGCGGCGGTGTGCCACGGCCCGCAGCTCTTGATCGAGGCCGATGCCGTCGAGGGCAAGACGCTGACGTCGTGGCCGTCGGTGCACACCGATCTCGTCAACGCGGGCGCGAAGTGGGTCGACCGCGCGGTCGTCGTGGACGGCCAGCTGATCACGTCGCGCAAGCCAGACGACCTGCCGGCGTTCGCGAACGCGATCAACCAGCGGCTCGCGCATCCGGCGCACGTGCGCAGCGCGGGCTAAGCTGTCCTCGTGGCGTTCGACGACGCGCTCCGCGAGCTGTACCAGGCGCCGCTCGCGCAGTTCGTCGCCGAGCGCAAGCGGCTCGCCGGCGCGCTCGCGGCGGCGGGCGACAAGGCGGGCGCCGCCGACCTCGGCAAGCGAGCGCGGCCGACGATCTCGGCGTGGGTCGTCAACCAGCTGTGGTGGCACGCGCGCGACGCGTTCGACGCGCTGCTCGCGACCGCCGAGCGGCTGCGCGCCGGCGAGCTCGCCGCCAGCGGCGACCACCGCGACGCGCTCGGCAAGCTGCGCGCGCGTGCCGCGCGCATGCTCGAGGACGCCGGCCACACCGCGAGCGAGGCGGTGCTGCGCCGCGTGACCGGCTCGCTGTCGGCGATCGCGGCCGCCGGCTGGGATCCCGATCCGCCGGGCGCCCTCGCCGCCGATCGCGATCCGCCGGGGTTCGAGGCCGCGGGCATCGTCGCGGCACCGCCGGCGCGGGCCGGCAAGCACGACGGGCACGGCAAGCACGACGGCCACGTCGCGGCGGCGAAGCGCGAGCAGGCCGAGGCCGCCGAGCGCAGGCGCCGCGAGGAGACCGAGCGCGCCCGGCTGCGCGCCGAGCGCCACCGCCTCGAGGCCGCGCTGCGCACCGCGAAGGGCGACGTCGCGACGCGCGAGCGCGAGCTGCGCGCCGCCGAGAAGCAGGTCGAGCACGCGCAGCACGCGATCGACAAGGCGAAGCAGGTCGTCGACGCGCTCGAGGACAAGCTGCGCGAGCTCGGGGACTGAGCGCTGGGAGCAATGCCCGTCACGTAGCGACGCGTCCGCTGGTCGTGCTCGTACTCCTGCTCGGCTGTTCGAGGAGCGATTCGGAGGCAAACCCGCGATGCCGGGGTGATCGACGCCCAGCTGTCCGGTTGTGTCCCGGATCGAGTACGAGCACGAGTACGAGTACGACCGGTTCAGCTAAGTGACCGACATGGCCGCTAGCGGCGGCCGCGCGGCACGCCGTACGTCGCCTTGACGGTCTCGTGCTTGCCGTCGCGCACGTACGTGACGTCGACGGTCTCGCCCGGCTTGGCCGCCTGCAGCACGAACATCAGATCGTGGACGTTGCGGATGTCGACCGCGCCGATCTTGACGATGCGATCGCCGCCCTTGAGCCCGGCCTTCGCCGCCGGCCCGTCGGGCACGACGTCGGACAGCGCCATGCCCGGCGGCTGGTTCGGATCGTCGGAGTACGACGGCACCGTGCCGAGCGACGCGCCGATGTGGCGGACGTCGCCGCCGCCACCCTCCGGCGGCGTCTTCACGTACGTCAGCTGCGGCACCGGCTCGAGCGCGAGCGCGACCTTCGTCGCGATCTCGGCGACCTTCGCGCCGCCGGCGGCGTTGATCTTGTCGGCCTTGTCGTTCGCCGTGTGGTACTCGAGGTGGTTGCCGGTGAAGAAGTAGAGCACCGGGATGCCCTCGACGTAGAACGCCATGTGATCGCTCGGGCCGTAGCCCGAGCCGCCGATCGTGCACTGCACGCGCTCGTCGCGGCAGATCGGCTCGACGAGCTCCTTCCACTCCTTCGCGCTCGCCGCGCCGTTGACGCTCAGCTGATCGCCGCGCATGCGGCCGACCATGTCCATGTTGATCATCGCGAGCGTCTTCGGCGGCGAGTGGGTGACGAAGTACGTCGAGCCGAGGTCGCCCTCCTCCTCGCCCGAGAACGCGACGAGGTAGACGTCGCGCTGCAGGTCTTGCTTGTGCGCGCCGAGGATGCGCGCGACCTCGAGCAGCGCGGCGACCCCCGACGCGTTGTCGTCGGCGCCGCCGTGCGGCGCGTGGACCTTCGGATCGAGCGCGTTAGAGCCGCCGCCCATGCCGAGGTGATCGAGGTGCGCGCCGATCACGATCGCGGTGGCCTGCCTGGTCGCGGCGCCGGCGCGCAGCACGCCGATCACGTTGTCGGTCGGCGTGCGCTTCGGCAAGAGCGCGACGCCGAGCTTCGCCCGCCTCGCCTTGTCGGTCACCGCCGCGCGCTTCGCGACGACCACCGGGATGCCGACGTCGCCGGCCTGACCGATCGACGTCGGATCGGGCTCGCCGCTGCGCGGCGCGAGCTCGGGCAGCGGCGCCTCCTCGGCCTTCGGATCGCCGTCGTCGACGACGATCACGCCGACGGCACCCTTGCCGCGCGCGAGGAACGCCTTGTAGCGGATGTCGGACAGCCGCGCGTTCTCCGCCGCGTCCTTGACCTCGGGCGGCGCGAACCGGTGGACGACCGCGATCTTGCCCTTCACCGCCTTGTAGTCCGCCTCGGTCGTGCCCCATCCCGCGCGCGCGAGCGGCGCCTCGACGGTCTTGGTCGCCGAGTACGGCTGCGGCACGAACGCGTCCGCGGCGACCGGCTTGCCGTCGATCGCGAGCCTGGTGTCGGC
>JBLMXA010000336.1:0-6556 GCA_050257515.1 Acidobacteriota bacterium
GGCGCGCTCGCCGCCAGCGCGGCGACGACCTCGCGCAGCGCGAGGAACGCGCGAAGCCGGCGCGCCTGCGAGTCCATGCCGGTGGCCGCGGCGTCGTCGCGGCGCCCGAGCGCCGGAAACAGCCGCGCGAGCTCGCCGACGTGGCTCGCCGCCTCTTCGGGCAGCCGCGCGAGGTGCGGCGCGAGCCCCTCGATCACGCCGTCGACCGCCTTGTACGGCACGAGCTCCTGCTCGTAGCTGCGCCCCGCGAGCACCACCGCATCGGGCTCGCGCGCGCGCAGCTCGTCGAGGTAATGGCGGACGAGCATCGTCTTGCCGATGCCGGACGGCCCGGTGACGCGCACGAGCACCGGCCCCTGCGCCGCCGCCTGCCGCGCGGCCTCGAGCTCGGCGAGCTCGCGCGAGCGACCGACGAGCGCGTGGCGCACACCGACGCGGCGCACGCGGCCGCCGAGCCGGTGCAGCACCTCGGCGCCGTCGGGTCGCCGCGCCGGATCCGGATCGATCAGCTCGCGGCACAGCCCCCACAGATCGCTGGCCTCGCCGTTGACGCCCTCGACGTGCGCGGCGCCGGGCACGACGCCGGTCAGCGCCTCGTGCAGCATCGCGCCGACGGCGAACCAGTCGCTCGCCGGCGTCAGCGTGCCGCCTTCGGCCTGCTCGGGCGACACGTAGCCGGGCGTGCCGACCGGGCCGATGCGCTCGTCGACGTCGGCGACGAGC
This sequence comes from Acidobacteriota bacterium, assembly GCA_050257515.1. GTDB lineage: Bacteria > Myxococcota_A > Polyangia > Haliangiales > Haliangiaceae > JABFXX01. The sequence continues at coordinate 724 of JBLMXA010000336.1, forward strand.
CCGAAATCGAGGATGACGACACGCCCGTCGCGCGTGACGAGCACGTTCGCGGGCTTGAGATCGCAGTGGAGCTTGCGCGCGTCGTGGAGCGCCTGCACGCCCTCCGCGAGCTGGACCATCGTCGCGCGCAGGCGTGGCAAGTCGGTGACTGCTGCAATTTGCAGCAGCGGGGCGCTCGCGGTGCGCGTGATCGGCTGCGTCGCGGCGACGCGCACCTCCGAGGCGATCCCGCGCGAGTGCTCGACGAACGGCTTGCCGTCGACGAGCTCCATCGTGAAGTACCAGCGATCTTGCTCGGAGCCGAGCTCGTACAGGCGAACGAGGTTGGGGTGCAAGACATCGGCGAGGCTGCGGAATTCGCGCTTGAACCGCGTGATGCCGGCGGGGTGCTCGGAGCGCAGCAGCTTGACCGCGACGGGGCCCGCGTACTTGGCATCGAACGCTTCGTAGACGACGCCGAAGCCGCCCTCGCCGAGCCGGCGCTTCAGCGCGTACCGCGAGCCGCCTAGATTCGGCGGAGGACCCTGCACAGCCGCATGATGCCATGGCACCATGCCGTTCCGTCGAGTGACGAGAATCCACATCGCAGCACCGGGCCAGCTCGAGGAGGACGTCGTCGAGGTCGCCGACGCCGACGGGCTCGTCGTCGGGCGCGCGCCGGCTGCGGTGGCTCCGGGAGTCGATCGCGCGCTGCGGGCGCATCCGGTGCCGTCGGCGAGCGTGTCGGGCAACCACGCGGCGGTGTGGACCGAAGGCAGCAAGCTCGTCGTCCGCGATCTCGGCAGCCGCAACGGCACGTGGCTGCGGCTGCCGACGGGTACGAGCGTCGAGCTGCCGCGCATCGCGGACGTCGAGCTGCGGCTCGCGTGGGGTGCGGGCGCCGGCGCGGTGACGCGCGCGCTCGAGGCGCCGCGCTATCGCGACGCGTCCGACTACGGCGCGGGCGTCGCGCAGGCCGTGCAGAACTGGTTCTCCGATCACGAGGTGCAGGTGCGCGTGTGGGCGGATCACACGACGACCGCGCCGACCGGCACGGTCGCGCTGCGGCTCGCGAACGGCGAGCAGCTCCACGTCCAGCTCGAGCGCACGGTGACCGAGCGGTTCGACGAGCTGATGTCGCGCGTCAGCCGCTACGTCGCCGAGCAGAACGCGCTGATGTCGGCCGAGGAGTCGACGCGCGAGGAGGGCATGATCCTCGCGTCGCCCGCGATCCGTCAGGTCCATCGCCGCGTCGTGCAGGCCGCGCTCGAGGGCCTGCCGCGGCTGCTGCTGCTCGGTCCGTCGGGCACCGGCAAGGAGCGGCTCGCGCAGGCGTATCACCGCCACCTCGCGCGCACCGGCCCGCTCGTCGCGATCAACTGCGCCGCGCTCAGCCGCGATCGCATGGTCGCCGACCTGTTCGGCGCCGAGGCCGGCGCGTACACCGGCGCGCAGAAGACGATGACCGGCGCCGTCGAGCGCGCCGACGGCGGCACGCTGTTCCTCGACGAGGTCGGCGAGATCCCGCTCGAGGTGCAGCCGATGCTGCTGCGCTTCCTCGACACCGGCGAGTACCAGCGGATGGGCGCGATCGGCGTCGCGCGCACCGCGAACGTGTTCGTCGTCGCCGCGACGAACCGCGACGTGCGCCAGATGGTGCGCGACGGCACGTTCCGCGTCGATCTGTTCTTCCGGCTCGCGCTCGAGGTGGTCGAGGTGCCGTCGCTGCGCGAACGGTTCTCCGACGCGATCGCGTACCTCGCCGCGCAATCGCTCGGCGACGCGTCCGCGCACGAGGCGCTGCAGCCGGCCGCGCTCGACGTGCTGCGCGAGCACTCGTGGCACGGCAACTTCCGCGAGCTCGTCAACCTCGTGCGCCGGCTGCCGCAGCCGAGCGGGCCGGCGTCGATCGATGCCGAGACGGTCCGCCGCTCGCTCGCGACCGGCGCGGTGTCGTCGCTGTCGCCGCAACCGGAGCCGCGCGAGCCAGCCGGCAGTGACGACTGGCTCGACTGGCTGCGCGCGAGCGCGCTCGCGTACGTCGACAGCTCCGACGGCCGCGCGCCCGCGACGTGGAGCGATCTGATGGTGTTCGTCGAGCAGTACCTCAAGCCGTACGCGCTCGCGCACATGGCCGAGGTCGCCGGTGCGCAGGCCCTCACCGACGTGTCGCTCGCGAAGGTCGCCGACGCCGTGAAGGCGGACCGCGGCACCGTGACGAAGCAGCTCCGTCGGTTCTTCGAGACGAAACCCCGCTGATCACGTAGGATCGCGATCGGCATGGCCGACGAGCGACCCGGAGAGGCAGCGACGGTGCCGATGGCGGCACACGGCGACGAGCTGCCACCCGGCACGGCCATCGGCGGCTACGTGATCGACGCGAAGATCGGCGAGGGCGGGATGGGCCGCGTGTACGGCGCGCACCACCCGCGCATCGGCAAGCGCGTCGCGATCAAGGTGCTGTCGCCGGCGTACTGCGGCGATCCGGCGACCGTCGAGCGGTTCGAGCAGGAGGCGCGGATCGTCAACGAGATCCGCCACCCGAACATCGTCGACGTGTTCCAGTTCGGCGAGCTCCCAGAGCGGCGCAGCTTCTTCTTCGTCATGGAGTGGCTCGAGGGCGAGACGCTGAGCGATCGCATCGAGCGCAAGCCGCTGTCGGTGCGCACCGCGCTCGACATCCTCGACGTGATCTGCGACGCGCTCGAGGCCGCGCACGAGAAGGGCGTGATCCATCGCGATCTCAAGTCCGACAACGTGTTCCTCGTCACCCAGCGCGGTCAGAGCACGGTCAAGCTGCTCGATTTCGGCCTCGCGAAGCTCGCGGGCCGCGGCGAGCCGGCGGCGGTCGGCCGCACGAAGTCGGGCATCCTCGTCGGCACGCCCGCGTACATGTCGCCCGAGCAGGCGCGCGGCAAGGCGGTCGACCCGCGCACCGACATCTACGCGCTCGGCGTGCTCGCGTTCAAGATGCTGACCGGCCGCCTGCCGTACAAGGCCGACAACGCGATGGACCTGATCGTGATGCAGCTGAACGCGCCGGTGCCCGACGCGGCCAAGCTCGCGAGGCACGTCCCGACGCCGCTGTCGCGGCTCGTCTCGCGAATGATGGCGAAGCAGCCCGACGATCGCCCGGCGCTCGCCGAGGTTCGCAAGCTCGTCGACGGGCTGCGCGGTGATGCGGCCGCGCACTCGGCTGCGGTGCCCGCGCCGCGCGGCGGACCGGCGCTCGGCCTGCTCGCCGCGCTCGGCACGCTGCTCGTCGGCGTGATCGGGTTCGGCGCGTGGAAGCTGCTGTCCGAGCGCGAGCCGGCCGCGGCCTCCGGATCCGCGGCGGCCGCCCCCGCGGCACCGGCACCGGCACCGGCACCGACGCCGACGCCGACACCGGCGCCGCCTCCTGCCCCGGCGCCGCAGATCGAGATCGATCCGACGCCCGCGCCCCGGCCAGCCGCCGCGCCCGCGCCGGCGCCAACGCCACCGCCCGCGCCGGCGCCAACGCCGCCGCCCGCGCCGGTCCACCACCATCACGGCGAGGCCGCCGAGCCCGCCGAGCCCGAGCAGGGCCCGGTGGCCGCGCCGGAGTCGCCACCGGCGAACAAGCCGGGCTCGATCCTGCTGATGGTCGATCGCGCCGCGACGATCGAGATCGATGGCCAGGTGATCGCACAGCAGAGCCGCGGCGGCACCTACGAGGTCAAGCCCGGGCATCACGAGATCCGCGTCAAGCCGGCCGATCACGAGGCGGTCGACCGCACCGTCGATCTCGGCCCGGGCGAGACGAGCGTGATCAGCATCGACTTCCCGAAGACCGCGAGCCCCGGCGACGACGTCACGCCTGCGCCGTGACCGCGATCGTCACGACGTCGGTGCTCGCGTCGAACGTCGTCGGATAGGTCGCGAGCGGTGTCGCCGCCGGCCCGCGCAGCACCGTGCCGTCGAGCGCGAACTGCGAGCCGTGGCACGGGCACAACAGATCGTTCGCCGCGCTCGCGTAACCGACGAGACAGCCCGCGTGCGTGCACACCGCCGACAGCGCGACGAACTCGCCATCGCTCACGTGCACGACGATCACGTGCGCGTTGCCGATCAGGATCACGCGCGCGCCGCCCACCGAGCGCAGCGCCGCGTTCGCCGGATCGGCGAGATCGAGGCAGTAGCCGCCCGTGCACTGCACCATGCCACCCGAGCCGCTGCCTGCCGCGCTGCCGCTACCGCTCCCGCCGCCCGTCGCGGGCGAGCCCTGCCCGGCATCGACGCCGGGCTCGATCGTCCCGTCGTCGAGCGCGAGCCGGCAGCCCGCGAGCGCGCCGACCACGCTCGCCGCGATCCCGCGCAGCACGAGCCGCCGATCGAGCACCGGGAGAAACTTGCGCGCCACACCAGGCTGAGGTGCCTCGCCCGCCGATGTCGCACGCGTGTCGCAACCGCTCGAAACGATACGTCGCATGCGGGTAGGCGCTGCAACGGACATTCCGCGACGTGGGGCGCGCGCCCGCGCTCGCTGCGCGTGTCAGTTACACGTCGCGCCGGCCGCGGACGCCGTGAAGCTGTCGGTGCAGAAGCTGATCATCGCGCCGTTCGACGTGAACGTGCAGCACAGGTTCTCCTGCGAGTCCTTGCAGTCCGCGCTGACGTGGCAGATCTGCACCTTCGTCGTGTCGGTGCAGCTGGTCTCGAGATGGGTCGGGCACGCCGAGGTGGCGGTGCACGACGTGCCGAGCGTCGCGATGCCGCACGACGGATAGTTCCCGGTGCCGTCGCCCATGTAGACGCCGCAGCAGGTCGGCGTGGAGCCGCCGCACTCGTCGGGGCCGTCGCACGTGATCTGATCGGCCTGCGGACAGCTGGCCGCATCGACGCAGCCGAACGTCGTCGTCGCGCCCGGCATCGCGCAGCACACCTTGTTCAGCGGGCACGCCGTGTTGCCGCCGCAGCCGAAGTCGTACATGCCGACATCGACCGGGTGCGAGCTATCGCTGCCGCTGCGAGGTGCGTCGGTCTTCGGATTTGTCGACGAGGAGGCGCCGCAGGCAACGAGCGCGACCAGGAACATGCAGCGAGACAGCACGTGCTCAAGCTACAACGATTACACTTCCGCGTGGCCGATCTTTCGGTGACCGCGCTGTACACGTCACAAGTGTGGGCCTGGGCCGGGCTGCCTTGTGCAGATCTGTGCGCGACGCGCGATGCAAAGCGCGTCTTCGATCTCACGAACCTCGCGCTCGCGATCGCCCGCAAGCCGCCGCTGCGCGTCGCGCTCCTCCACCGCCATCTCATGATCGATCACCTGCTGCGCGAGGCCGGCTGCCGCCGCGTCGTCGAGCTCGCCGCCGGGCTGTCGACGCGCGGCGCGCGCACGACGGGGGTCGAGTACGTCGAGGTCGATCTGCCGGCGATGATCGCGCGCAAGCGCGAGCTGCTGGCGCGCAGCGAGCGCGGCCGCGAGGTGCTCGCGCGCGTCAAGCTCGTCGAGGGCGACGTCACGCAGCTCGAGCTCGCGCCGCTCGTCGCGCCGGGCAAGACGCTCGTGATCGCCGAGGGCCTCGTCATGTACCTGCGCGGCGACGCACGGCGCGCGCTGTTCGCCAGGCTCGCCGCGCTCGCGACGATCTGCGGCGAGCTCGAGCTGGTGTTCGATCTCGTGCCGGCGGCCGACGAGCCGCCTCCCGGCCTCGCGGGCCGCGCGCTCGAGGCGGCGATGAAGCGGTTCACCGGCGGTCAGAGCTTCGAGCGCGACGCGCGCACGCGCGCCGGCGTGCTCGACGAGCTGCGCGCCGCGGGCTTCGCGACGGCACGCGCCTACGCCTCGCGCGACGTCGCGCGCGCCTGGCAGCTGCCGCATGGCGAGCGC
>JBLMXA010000337.1:0-6723 GCA_050257515.1 Acidobacteriota bacterium
CACGGCGGCGGCGGGATCGGCGGCGACGCGCGGCAGTTGCTCGGGGTCGAGCGCGAGCGCGGCGATCGCGCGCGCGCGCACGGAGGTATCGCGGTCGCGCGCGAGCTCGCGGAAGCGGCCGACCAGCGCGGTGACGCGCCGATCGTCGCGATGCGCGGCGGCCTGCGATCGCGCAGCGTCGGTGCCGGCGGCACGGACCGATGCGTCGGGATCGCGCAAGCCCGCGGCGAGCCATGATGCTGCGGCGTCGAGCGTCGCGCCGGCGGCGGCCTTGCACGCGGCCGCGCGCATGCGGGCGTCACCGCGGCCGAATCGCGGCGCCAGCTCGGTCGCGAGCGCGGGGAGCGCGGCGGCGGTCTCGAGCGCGGTGGCGCGCGCATCTGCGAGCGCACGGGGGTCGTCGAGCACGGCGCGTACCGCCGCGGCCGCGGCATCCTCGCGCCCGAATGCGGCGAGCGCGCGCGCCTCGGCGAGCGCGACGCGGGGCTCGGTCCGCACGTCGTCGGCGAGCTGGGCGAGCAGCGGCGTGGCGGCCTCGCGGTCGAACAGCTCTGCCGCGGTGGCGATCGCGGAGAGCCGCACGCCGAGCTCGGTCGCCGGACCGAGCAGCGCGCGCACGTCGGCAACGAGCGGGGTGACGTGCGCGCCGCGGACCGCCTCGATCGCGACGGTCTTCGCCTCGCGATCGCCGCGCACGAGGACGTTGCGCAGCACCGCGATCATCAGCTCGCGCGTCGTATCGTCGCGGTCGACACCTACCGGCGCCCGCGCGATGCGACGCGCCGCGCGCGCGAGCTCGCCGCCCGCGATCTCTCGCGCGACGACCTCGCGCAGCGGCAGATCGACCTGCCGCACCTCGGCGGTCGCCGGGCCGGCCTGGCGGCGGTCGCGCGCGAACAGCCAGCGCAGGTGGGCGCGATCGTCGTCGGACAGCAGCTCCGCCGGCGGCGCGGGCAGCGGCGCGGCATCGGCGATCGCGTCGCGCACCGCGCGATCGAAGTCGGCATTGCCCGAGCTCGTCAGGTTGACGGCCTCGACGCGGCCATCGCGCGCGACCACGACCTCGGCCTTCGCCGCGAGCGTCATCACGTTGAGCGGGTGGCTCGCGGGCAGCCGGATCCGGCAGTCGTCGAGGAACTGGCCCCACCCCGGCTGCAGCTGCAGCGCGACCTGCGTCAGGTACGCCGCGCCGTACACGCTCGGATCGATCGCCTTGGGTGGCTTGAGCCGCGGCACGCTCGCGGCGCCCACGGGCGCGCTCGCCGGCGCGACGGCCGGCCCGCACGCGACAAGAATTGCCGCCAACACGCCATGCACGCCAAGACGGACGCCAAGCGATCTTCGAAAGAAGGTCTGCTTGGCGTCTGTCTTGGCGGCCTCGCCGTCTTGGCGGCTAATCTGGGTCAGGCGCTGATCTCGCCGCGCACGTGCAGGCCGAGGTGGCGGCGTACCGTGAAGTACGACTCGCTCACCGCGTACGCGAGCAGGTCGCGCAGGCGCTCCTTGACGGACATCGACGACAGGCTCGCGCCCTCGGTCGCGATGCCGCGGGCCGCGATCTCGAAGTCATTCGCGACGATGAAGCCGACCCGATTGGCCGTGAGGTCGGTCGCCGCGCGCCACGTCGAGATCAGGCCGTTGCCGAGCCGGCCCGAGAGCTTGCTCGACAGCTCGCCGACCTGCTCGAGCAGCGGACCGGGGACCGCCTTCTGCAGCACCGACGCCATCGTCCTCGCCTCGTCGTTGTCGGGCGTGTACGGCTGGCCGTCGTGCGCGCGCAGCTTGGCGCCGCTCGCGATCACCGAGGCGGCGAACGCCGCCTCGAGCTTGGGCAGCGTGCCGACCGCGAGCGTCACGAACCGCTCGGGCCGCAGGTACGCCATCCGCTTGCCGACCTCGAACGCGAGCTCGCGCTCGTCGCTCTTGCCGAGCAGCGGCGCGCCGACGAGCAGCGACGGCACGAGCTTGCCGCGCTCGTTGCCGAAGCCGACCGTGTTCGCGACGCGCAGGCCGTCGCCCTGCTCCTGCATCCAGACCATCGGCGCCGGATCGATCGCGAGCACGCCGGAGACGTACTTGACGATGCGCGACACCGGCCGCGGATCGCGGTCGAGATCGGCGCGCGTCTCGGGCGACAGCCCGTACGCGGTCACCGGCTGCGCCGTGCCCGACGCGACCGCGCCGAGCAGCGAGCTGAAGATCGCGCCGACCGTGCGGTCCTCGCGCGGATGGATCACGGCCTTCTGCCACAGCTCCTCGGTGAGCCGGCGCGGCGCCGGCTGGAACTGCCGCGGGCGGAAGCGCTCGTACAGCATGCGCTCCTCGTCCGAGGCGACGCCGAGGAACACCAGCGCCTGCGCGAGGCACCAGGACTTGTCCATCTCGTGCTCGGCCCGATAGAGGTTCGACAGCGCCTTGTACAGCTCGACGCGATCGGGCGCGTGCGACAGCAGGAACTGCAGCTCGGCGATCGCCTCGGTGCGGCGCGCCTCGCCGGCCTCGAGGTACAGATCGGCCAGCTGCTCGTGACGCGCGACGTCGTCGGGCGCGAGCTCGCACGCGACCTGGTACGCCTCGGTCGCCGCCTCGGTGTCGCCGAGGTGATCGAGGCAGATGTCGCCGAGCTTGGTCCACAGCTCGAGCAGCTTGTCGGGCCCGGCGTCGTCGCCCATCCGCTTGAGCTGGCGGCGGTACGCGCGCGCGAGGTTCTTCCAGTCCTTGCGGTCGGTGAGCAGCTTGTCGACGCCCTCGAACGCCTTCGGCGTGAGCGGTGCATCGTCGAGCGCGGCGTTGAACTTGTCGACCGCGAGCTCGACGTCGTGCAGCTCGTCACGCGCGATCACCGCGGCGGTGTAGTGGAAGCGCGCGCGGCGATCCGGCGCGTCCTCGAGCGCGGACAGCTGGTCGAGCGTCTCGACCGCCTTGCGCCACTGGCGCTGCTCGGTGAACGCCTCGAGCACCTTGTGGAGCAGCACGCGCGACGCCGGCGCGATCTTGAGGCCCTCGAGGTACGCGCCCGTCGCCGAGCTGACGTCCTTGATGCGCTCGCGCCAGATGTCGCCGATCTCCTCGAACAGCTTGCTCTGGTGGTACTCGGTGCTATCGCGCTTCGCGAGCGCGTCGATCTGCGCGCGCTTGGCATCGGCGACCATCCGCCACTCGCCACGCGCCCCGCCGAGCTCGACCATCGCCTCGAGCGTCGGCTCGTGCAGCGGCTCGCGCTCGAGCGCGCGGCGGTAACTCGCCTCGGCCTTCTTGTCGTCGCCCATCGCGCGGGCGGCGACGCCGAGCCGGTACCAGATCTCGGCGACCTGGCTGTCGCTGATCCCCGAGCGGTGGCGCGCGAGGATCTCGCGGTAACGGCGGTCGACTTCCTTCCAGGTCTCGGCCGCGCCCTCGCTGACCTTCGCCTCGGCCATCAGCACCGCGGCGAGGCCGATCGCGGCGTCGAGCGAATCCGGGTCCGCCTCGACGGCGAGCCGGTAGTGGCGCGCCGCCTTCTCGGTGCGGTGGAGCTCCTCGTACGCCTTGCCGAGCTGCGCCTCGCGGCGGCTGCGCTCGAGCCGATCGAGCCCTTCGGCCTGGCGCGCGAGCATCTCGAGCACCGGCAGCGCGTCGTCCCAGCGCTTGGCCGCGACCAACCGGTCGGCGACGCGCTGGCCCGCGTCGACGTGATCGGGATCGAGCTTGAGCACGCGCTCGTACAGATCGAGCGCGCGGGTCGGATCCTCGAGCTTGTGATCGACGACCTGCGCGGCGTCCCAGATCAGCTGGATGCGCTCGAGGCGGCTGCCGCTCGCGGCCTCCGCGCGGAGCAGCATCTCGACCGCCTTCTCCCAGTTGCCGCGCTTCTCGTGGAGCTGGCCGAGCGTCTTGAGCGCGGCCAGGTTCTCGAGGTCGAGCGCGAGCGCCTTGTCGAGGTGGCGCTGCGCGAGCTCGGGATCCATCAGGTGGTCGAGCGCGATGCGGCCGGCCTCGGCGAGGCTCGCCGCGCGCTGGCCATCGCTGGTGTGCGCGCCGTCGACGGACGCGTGGCGCACCAGCGCGTCGACCGCGCGCTCGAACTGCTCGGTGCGCTGGTAGAGGCGCGGCAGCACGGCGAGCGCGGTCTTGTTGCCGTCCTCGATCGCGAGCACGTTCATCAGGCACTCGATCGCGTTGTGCGGATCGTCGAGCTCGCGCTCGTAGACCTGCGCGCTGTCGAGGTAGAGCTCGACGCGCTGCGCGGGCGTCTTGACCGCCGCGATGTGGCGGCGCTCGACCGCGACCAGCTCGTACCAGTTGCTCTCGCCGCGCAGCACGCGCTCGAGGCCGCGGTACGCGTCGTCGGCGCCGGGCTCGGCGGCGAGCAGCTTGTCGTAGGCGTCCTTCGCGCGCGAAGGATCGCGATCCTCGAGCTCGGTGGCGAGCTTGCGCAGCGTCGCGAGCTTCTCGCCCTCGGGCGCGACCTGGCCGAGGCGCTCCATCGTGCGCAGGTAATCCTCGGTGCGGCCGGTCTTGTCGTAGAGATCGACGAGCGCCTTGAGCGCGCTCGCGTCGCTGCCGTTGGCCGCGACCGCGGCCTCGTAGCGCGCGATCGCGCCCTCGAGATCGCCGAGCTTCTCGGCGCGCAGCGTCGCGAGCTCGTGGCGGATCGCCGCCGCGCGCCCGTTGTCGCCCTGCGCGAGCGCCTGCTCGGCGCGCGCGTCGAGCACCTTCGCGAGGCTCGCCCACCGCTCGTCGCGGCGGAACAGCCGCTCGAGCGCGGCGAGCGCGGGCTCGCAAGACTCGTCGAGATCGACGGCCTGCTCGTACGCGTCGATCGCCTTGGCGGTCGACGCGAGCTGGTTCTCCTCGAGCTCGCCGAGCTGCACGAGCAGCGCGGTCTTGGTCTTGCCGTCGAGCTCGACCTCGGCGTGCGCGCGCAGCGTGTCGGCGAGGTCCGCCCACTTCTGCTGCTTGCGGTGCGCCTCGGCGAGCGCGACGTACGCGGTGCGGTTCTGCGCGTCGAGCTCGAGTGCGCGGCGCAGGCTCGGCAGCGCGTAGTCGGCGCGATCGAGCTTCGTCGCGTACCAGCCGCCGAGCCGCGCCCACCACTTGGACGCGAGCACCGGATCCTTGGCCTCGGTCGCGATCTCGCTCGCCTCGGCGACGAGATCCGCCCAGCCGCCGGTCACGGCGGCGAGCTTCTCCGCGGTCGCGACCGCGTCGTCGTTCGACGGATCCATCTGGCACGCGGTGGTGACGGCCTCGAACGCGCGGCGGAGGTCGCCGACCTCGGCCTCGTAGACCTTCGCGAGCTCGAGCAGCGCGGAGGCCCGCTCGGCCTCCTCCGCGGTCTCGATCTTGCCCATCAGCACCTCGACGACCGTGTCCCACTTCTTCGCGGCACGCGCCTGGCGCTCGATCAGCTCGAGCGCGTCGCGCGCCTCGGCGCCCTCGTCGCCCGGCTCGCCGAGCAGCGCGATCCAGCCCTCGACGTCATCGGCATCGGGGCGCGCCTGCGATAGCGAGATCTGCGCGCGCTCGCACGCGGCGCGCAGCGCCTCGAGCCACTCGAGCACGCTGCGCTCGGCGACCTCGTCGGCGCCGCGGCCCTCGAGGTTGACGACCTCGACGCGGTGCTCCGCCATCAGCTCGTCGACGGTCACCGGACCGACGCCGGCGCCGAGGAAGTAGTGCGTGCCGCGCGGCGGCTCGAACATGCCGAACACGCGATCGAGCAGCGCGGACAGATCGGGATCGCCGTAGCGGAACCCGACGAACACGAGCGAGCCCTCGACGTACAGCTGGCGCGCGTACTCGTGCAGATCGACGGCGCGCGACAGCGCGCGGCGCACGCTGCGCGGCGTGACGACGTAGGTGTCGAAGTTGCCGAGCAGCTTGACCAGCGTGCGGCGGCGGCGCGACAGCTCGCCGAGCTCCTGGTAGGTGACGATGCGCGGCGGCGGCCAGTCCTCCGGCGAGCCGGTCTCGAGCGCGTGCTCGAGGATGTCGCCGGGGAACGTCGTCCACACGTGGCGGAACGGCAGCCGGGCGAGCGCTTTCGGCAGCGCCGGCACCTCGGCGGGCGCGGCCCACGTCTCGGACACGATGCGGTCGCAGACCTCCTCGCCGAGCGCGCGAGCGAGGAACCCGACCGCGCGCACCAGGTTGCCCTTGTGCAGCAGCTTCTCGAGGTCCTTCGTCGCCGCGTCGTCGCCTTCGCGACCGCGAGTCTCGAGCGCCTTCGTCATGCGCTCCAGCATCTGCTTCCAGCTCGGGACTCCGATTCCCGCACCGACGACCAGGGCAGCCTTGCCCGTCCGGATCTGTTCGATGAGAGACTCGGGGATCGTGTGCTCTTGCATCCTAAACCCCTCTGTCTTCGTAATTTGGTTGGGCGGACCCTAGCCAGGCGTCCCGACGAGGGCAAGCGGAAAATGTAGGATGTTCACGCGCCGTTGGCCGACCTCTGCTCGGCAGCAGATCCAGACCACGGCGAAGCGCCAGCCGGAAGCTGACTTCCGAGCTCTCGCTTCAGGTTCCTGGTCCGCTTCACGGTTCGGCCAAGGCGGGCAGCACGCCGCCAGCCGCAGCTGGCGCGCGCTTCATGCAGCACGCGGGGCAGTGCTACTGTGCGGCCGCAAGATGTGGTCCGACATCGTCGGCATCTACCGGTCGTCGAAGAAGAAGCAGGACATCAACTGGTTCACCGAGCACGTCGCGCGCCCGCCGGCCGCGGTCGTCGTGTACGCGCTCGAG
>JBLMXA010000338.1:0-2983 GCA_050257515.1 Acidobacteriota bacterium
GCGACGAGATCGAACATGAGCTTCACCTGCTCGTCGAACTTGTCGAGCTCCCCGACCGGCGCTTCCGGCACCGTGATGCCGGTGAGGTCGCGCTGCTCGGCCTTCTCGACCCGCCGCTCGATCTCGCGCACCGTGTCGAGGTAGCCGTCGAGCAGCGCGCGGTCGCCCGCGTCGAGCGTGCGCTTGAGCGCCGCGGTGCGGTCGGAGATCAGATCGAGCAAGCTGCGCGTCTCGTTCGTGATCGCGGCGCGCTCCTCGGGCGTGTCGCCCTCGCCGAACAGCTGCACGAACACCTTGCGCGGATTGAACTCCATCGGCAGCGGCGAGGTCGCGTTGCGGAACGACAGCGTGGTGCTGTAGAAGCAGCCGCTGCCCGACGGGCACGCGGCGACCTGGGTCGTGGTCTCGGACGCGACCTCGAGCGACGGCAGCGCGGTCTCCTGGCCGATGCGATCGGCGATGATCTGGTCGATCGTCGGCGCCATGCTCGGGCCGGTCGCGCTCGGATCCGGCCGCACGCCCGACAGCCAGGTCGCGGGCACGAACTGATGCACCGAGTTCTGCGTGGCCTTGTTCTCGAGGTTGCCGAACGAGGTGACGTAGCGCTTGTACTTCTCGAGCGGCTCCAAGATCGGGCTCAATTTGAACTCCGCGCCCGCGCCGCTCGGCGTCCAGTGGTCCATCTCGGGGCCGTGCGACGTGTTCCACATGATCGCGCCGTGCGGAATGTAGAAGAACCCGCAGCGCAGTTCCGGCTTTGCGGCCGTCTGGGCGAGCGCCGTCGCGGCCGGGATCATCGCATCGAGCAGCGGCAGCGCGAGCGCGACGCCCGTGCCCCGGAGCACCGTGCGGCGCGACAGGTGTTTCTTCGTGATGTAGCTCATCGGCCCTACCCTCAATTGCGCGCGGCGGTGATCGACCCGCGCGCGGCCGGCGAGTCGTGCGCGGGCGCCTGGAAACGGAACGCATCGCTCGCGACGATGCCGAGCACGATCGCCGACAAGCGGAAGTCCTGCTTGGCCGCGCTCCGGACGATCGCGCGGACCTGCGTCATGTCGTGATACTCGAGCTCGCGGCCGATCGCATACATCAGGAGCTTCTCGGTGAACGCCTGGACGAATTGGTCGGAGTCTCCGAGCAGAGCGTCGCGCAGCCCCACGGGCCCGTTCACGGCGCGGCCGGTCGGCAGCACCGTGCTCGCGTCGATCGGCGCGGCCGCGGCCTTGTCGACGTCGCGCCACTGGCCGGTCACCGTGAAATTCTCGAGCGCAAGCCCGTACGGATCGATCACGCCGTGGCAGCCCTTGCAGACCGCGTTCTGCCGGTGCTGCTCGAGCCGCGCGCGCAGCGTCTTCGGCTTCTCGCCGGCCTTCTGCGTGAGGTCGGTGTTCACGTTCGGCGGCGGCGGCGTCGGCGGCGTGCCCATGAGCTTGTCGAGCACCCAGGCGCCGCGCAGCACCGGCGACGTGCGGTCGCCGTACGACGTGCGCAGCAGCACCGCGCCCTTACCGAGCAAGCCGAAGCGGTTCGGGTCGCTCAGCGTCACGCGCCGGAACTGCGGTCCGCGCACGTCCGGCACGCCGTAGTGGTTCGCGAGCCGCTCGTTCAGGAACGTGTAATCGGCCGTGAGCAGCTCTTCGACGTTGCGATCGCCGAGCAGGATGCTGCGCAGATACAGCGTGATCTCCTGCGCGAAATCCTCGCGCAGCTCGTCGTCGAAATCGGGGTAGAGGCGCGCGTCGGGCACGACGGCCTTGAGATCGTCGACGTTGAGCCACTTGAGCGCGAAATCGGTCACGAGCGCGTTCGCGCGCTCGTCGGCGAGCATTCTGCGTACCTCGCGCTCGAGCACGCCCGGCTCGTGCAGCTTGCCGGCCTGCGCCAGGTCGAGCAGCGCATCGTCCGGCCCCTGATCCCAGAGGAAGAACGACAGCCGCGACGCGAGCTCGAGATCGGTCAGCGCGTAAGCGCCGCCGGTCGCGCCCTCGGGTGGCGGGATCGCGCGGTACAGGAAATCCGGGCTCGCGAGCACGGCCGTCACGAGCTGCTCGACGCCGGAATCGAAGCCGCCGGACTTCCGGCCCGCGTCGTAGAACGGCATGAGCCGCGCGACGTCGGCCGCATCCACGGGCCGGCGGAATGCGCGCCGCGCGAGATTCGCGGCGATGCGCTCCGCGCACGGCCGCTCGTCGGCCGCGGTCTCGGGCATGCAGACGAAGACCTTTTGCCGGCTCGCGGTTCGAGACACGCCGGTCGCATCGAACGGGCCCTTGAGCTCGATGTTGCCGATCACGCGCGGCACGCGCATCTCGCCCGTGAAGCTGAAACCGCCGTACGGCACGAACCCGTAGATCGGCTCGTCGGTCGCGGCGCGTGCGCGCTCGATGAACGTGACCACGATCTCGTGCACGCCGGCCGTCACGCGCACGGGGATGTTCGCGAAGCGCTTCATGATCTCGGCGCGCGCGGGCGCGCCGCCGTGGTCGACGAGCGCGAGATCGGCCTTGCCGCCGAGCTTCGCGCGAAAGACCTCGTTGCGATCGAGCAGCATCACGAGCGTCTGCTCCGTCTCGAGCGAGCGCGGATAGAGCCCGACGTCGAGATCCGTGATCGTGAGCCGGTACTCGCCGTCGGCCGGGAACGAGTGCTCGAACGACACGCCGCCGCGCGTGCCGGGCGGCAGGCCGTCGGTGTACCCGTCCTGATCGCCGATCGGTGGCGGGAACGACACGCTCGCGACCTTCGGCTGCTCTTCGCCGACCGCGAGCCGCGCGACCTTGCGCGCGACGCTCAAATACTGCTCGAGGAACGCGGGAGACGTGGTAAGCGCGGCCGCGATGTTGTCGAAGCCGTCGACCTCGACCTCGTTCGGCAGGTACTGCGTCGCGTCGATCTCGACGCCGAGCAGGTCCTTCACGCTCGCCGCGTATTCCGTGCGGTTCAAGCGCTGCACCGGCACGTGCGCGGCCTTCGGCTCCTGCGC
>JBLMXA010000339.1:0-27343 GCA_050257515.1 Acidobacteriota bacterium
GAACAGCCGCGCGAGCGCGACCTTGCGCTCTGCCGATCGCCGCTCGCTCATGGAATGAGCTCTTCGATCGTCGACAGCCGCGCGGCTGTTCGCGCGCGCCAAGCAGATGCTGACGACCGATCCGAAGGGCTCGGAGGAGGACGATCGCGTCGTCGACGAGGAGGCGGCGCGCGCGCTCGCCGTGCAGGCGGGCCGGCTCAAGGGCGGGCTCGCGAAGGTCGCGCAGCTCGCCGCGTACGACCCGGGCGCGTCGCTGGGGCGCGGGCGCGGGGCGACGGCCGCGGCGCGCGCCGTGCTCGGCGAGCTGTGGAATCGCATCCCGGCGCGCTCGGCCGGCGAGATCGCGAAGGTGATCGAGGAGGACCTCGGCAAGCCGCCACAGGCGGTGTTCGCGAGCTGGGACGCCGATCCGATCGCCGCGGCGTCGCTCGGGCAGGTCCATGCCGCGCGCCTGCCCGACGGTCGCGACGTCGTCGTCAAGGTGCAGTATCCCGGGATCGCGCAGGCGTTGCGCGCCGACCTCGACGACGAGGGCTTTCTGCGCAAGCTCGCCGGCGCCGAGGTCGGCCACCAGCTCGACACCGCGGCGCTCGAGGCGCTCGCCGACGCCGTGCGCCGCGAGCTCGATTACCGCGCCGAGGCCGCGGCGCAGGCGCGGTTCGCCGCGGCGTGGGCAGGCCACCGCGCGCTGCGCGTGCCCGAGGTCGTCGACGAGCTGACGACCGCGCGCGTGCTGACGATGACGCGCGCGCGGGGGCAGACGGTCGCCGAGCTCGCCGGTGGCGCGACGCCCGACGTGCGCCGCCAGGCCGCGTCCGCGATCTTCGCGTTCGCGTGGGGCTCGCCGCTCGTGCACGGCCTGCTCAACGCCGATCCGAACCCCGGCAACTTCCTCGTCGAGGTCGAAGCCGACGGTCACGTGCTCGTGTGGGCGCTCGACTTCGGCTGCGCGTTCGCGCTGCCGGACGCGGTGCAGGCCAGCGATCGCGAGCTGTGGTGGGCGCTGCTCGACGACGACTCGACGCGCGCGGCCGAGCGCTTCCGCATGGCGCTGGCCGCGACCGGGCTTCTGCGCCGCACCGACTCGCTCGCGACGGTCGCCCATCGCGACTGGGAGCGCGCGCTCGCGCAGCCCTTCGCCGGGCACGGAGACTTCCACTGGAGCGGCGCCTACGCGACCGCGTTCGCCGACGCGACTGCGCGCGTGCTCGCCGCCGGCGGCATGCACCTGCCGGCCAACGTCATGCTGCTGTGGCGCCAGCGGCTCGGCGCCGCCGCCGTCATCAGCATGCTCGACGCCCACGCACCCTTCCGCAGGGTGCTCCTCGAGCTCATCGGCACCGGCCGCAAGGCGCTACGCTAGTCGGCTACAATCGTCGCGTGCGCGCGGGGTGGCTGCTCGGACTTGCTGGCTGCAACCAGATCTTCGGCCTGCAGTCGACCCGTGAGATCGATGCGGCGCCGCCGATCGACGCGCAGCGCCTGATCGTGCCGGCGCCGCCAGGCACGTGCAGCGGCGCGGTCCCGGACTTCTCGACCTGGACCTACGCGCGCAGATCGTTCTCCGACTACCCGTACGCGGCGACCAACAGCCTGCAGACCAGCAGCTTCTACGGCACCGGCCGCGCGGTCCTGACCGACGGCTATCACGTGTTCGACATCGACGAGAGCGGCAAGCTCGTCGAGATCCCGCAGCTGGCGCCGAGCGACAACACGACGATCGTCACGATCGCCGCGGCGCCTGCGGGCGACGTCGTGTGGTTCGCGCGCGGCGGCGTGGTCACCGGCACGACGAGCTACTTCTCGCAGGCGTTCTACGCGGTCCGCGCGGAGAGCTGGACGATCCACAGCGCCGATCTCGGGATCCCGGGGCCGCCGTACATCGCCTGGCCGAACAGCATCGCGTTCTACGGCGGACGGATCCGGATGTCGGTGTCGGTGCAGGACACCAAGACGTCGGCGTTCCGGATCGCCGAGCTCGTCTCCGACGACGGTTACCGGTGGACCGACGACCACGTGCTCGACGGGCGACCGGATACCGGCAGCCCGTACGAGACCGCGGACGGCTGCCTCTTGATGTACGACCGCGACGATCCGAACACGACGTACCCCAAGCTCTACGTCGCGGCGCGCGACGACGCGACCGGCGGCTTCGGGGCCGAGACGAAGCTGACCGCGGATCCTGACCAGCCGCTGTGGTCGCAGGCGCCCGCGCTCGAGTCGGCCACCGGCCGCCTCTGGTACTTCCACATGTTCCAGACCATGCCATCGTTCGACGGTTCGCTCGTCGAGGGCCGGCCGTAGGGGCTACACGTTTCGCGCCCCCGGTCGACTCGTCAGGACGAGAACGCCACCGATAATGGTGACCTGGCCGGCGACGACCGGGGAGCAAAGCCAACGATCTCACGCAGATCTGTTCGGTTGCCGAAGTGGTGTGGCGATTCTCTTCACCTCCAGGAGATCGCCATCATGAAGCTCGGATACGCATGTCCCTGCGTGCTCGCGGCCGCTTGCGCCGCGCAGCCCGCATCCACCACCGCGCCCGGCGCGGATCCCGCGACCTCCGGGTCGGGCTCGAGCGCGCCGATCACGCCGGCGCACCTCGCGCTGCGGCTCACCGACGCACCGGCGACGTTCGACCAGGTCAACGTCACGATCGCGTCGACCGAGATCGCCGACGCCGACGGCAACTGGACGACGCTCTCGGACCAGCCGCAGAGCTTCGATCTGCTCACGCTGCAGAACGACGCGACCGCGCTGCTCGGCGGCAACGATCTGGCGTCCGGCAGCTACGCCCAGCTGCGGCTGCTCGTCAGCGATGCCTCGGTGGTCAGCGGCGGCGTCACGACGCCGCTGGCGATCGCGAGCGGCGCGCAGACCGGCATCAAGCTGAACCTCGACGCGACCGTCGAGGACGGCATGACCTACACGCTCGTCATCGACTACAACGCCGGCCAGAGCATCAAGACCACCGGTCAGGGCTACCTGATGACGCCGGTGATCACGGTGAAGTCGTTCTCGGGCGCCGCGAGCACGGGGAGTGGATCGTGAAGACGCTCGCGTGCGCGCTCGTGCTCGCCGGCGGTTGTGCCGTCGACGCGCCAACTCCGGTGCCCGGCATGCCCGCGGACACCGCGCTCGTCCAGCTCCAGCTCACGACGACGGGCGTGCCGGGGGCACCGCCCGTCGCGACGCTGTCGACGCAGCTACCCGTGCCGCGCATGCTGTGGGTCGAGCTCGCGAAGATCGAGCTCGAGAGCCAGGCCGGCACGTGGCAGACGCTGTCGACCGGGCCGCTGCGCTTCGACGCGATGGCGTTCGCCGGCGGTGCGTCGCTGCTGCTCGGCGATGCCGAGGTGCCGGCCGGCATCTACCGCGCGCTGCGGCTCACGTTCGACTCGGCGACGCTCGTCGTCGGCCCCGCCGAGCAGCCGCTCGACATGGCCAGCGGCATCTCGCTGATCCCGCTCGACAACGCGCTCGGTGGTGGCGGCGCCTACGATGTCGCGCTCGGCTTCGACGTCGCCGACAGCATGTGGCCTGACTCCAACGGCTACGCGATGGCGCCGCACGTCGACGTAGAGGCGATCGTCGCCGAGTAGCCTACCCGCCGCCGTACGTGTAGCGGAGGTACAGGCGCGACTCGAGCGCCTTCATGTTCTTGAACTGCGGCTCGAGGAAGAAGTCGACGGCCGCACCGAGCGCGTAGTGGCGGTTCTCGAGCTGGTACTCGAAGCCGCCGCCGCCGTGGATCGTCAGCGAGTAGTGGCTGCCGGGCTTGGTGATCATCACCTTCTCGAGCACGTTCGACGAGATCATCGAGCCGCCGAGCCCGCCTTCCACGAACGCGGCGATCGAGTCGAAGCGGCCGCCGATGCGCGCGTCGGCGCCGCCACGGTACAGCTGGAACCACTGGCCCTCGGGCGGCGGTGGCGTGGTCGCCTCGTGACTCGAGGCGGCGATGTACACGCCGAGCGACAGGAACGAGAACAGGTCGCGGCCGACGCGCAGGTTCATCGCCGGGCCGACCGCGGCGTCGCTCGACGTCGCCGGCAGGAAGCTCACCGCGCCGAGCCCGCCCTCGGCGAAGAACCCGGTCGACGCGACTCGATCGGCATGCGCGACGCCCGCGGACGCGAGCACGCAGCCCAGGAGCCCAAGGCGCCTCATCCAGCGCTCATCGTATCAAACATCCACTCACGGCATGAACACGGTCGGCGTGAACATCACGATCTGGCTCGCCGGTGCGGCGAGACCCTTGTCGTGGAGGATCCCGCGGTGGTCGCGCACGCGCACGACGTACGTCAGCACCATGTCGCGGTCGGGCTTGAACACGAGGTCGACGCGGATCATCTCGGCAAACGCTGCGCGCGGCACGACCGGGCCGACCGGATCCTGAGGCGGGGGAGGCTGGCCGGGCTGCGCGGGCGGCACGTACATCGACAGCGGCTGGAAGCTCGGCGCGTTCTTGTCGATCTCGAGCGTCGCCTTGAACGGGTTGACGTTGCCGCGCGTGATCTGGTCGAGATCGATCGACGCCTCGAGCAGCTGGTCCTCGCGGAACACGCCGGTGACCGTGCCCATCGCCGGCACGTCGATCGGGATGTCGCCCTGCAGCCCCGGCGTCGGCGGCGCCTCGTTGTTGCCGGGATCGAGCATGATCATCGACGGGTCGTAGACGAACCACTCGTTCGCGCCGTTGAGCTCGACCTTGGCCTGGCCGGGCATGTTCGTCTTGTTCTCGATCGTGTACTCGACCTCGAGGTCGAGGTCGCCGACCTTCACGTACGGCACCATCACGCCGAGCTTGTTCGCGAGCGCCATGCGCGCCGCGGCATCGGCCGAGGTCTCCGGCTTGATCGGGAGCATCAGCGAGTCGCTGCCCTGCGTGAGCCCGCCCATGCCGTCGTCAGCACCGGCCTCGATCTGGTTGGGCGAGTCGAGGTACACGGGATCGTTCGCGCAGGCGGCGAGCGAGCACCCGACAATCACGATCGCGATGGCATGCTCCCTCATGGCTATCCTCCCGGCTGGAACACGAATGGATAGTTGACGTTCGAGATGCCGCCCTTCGCGGGGAAGTGCAGGCTCATGATCTGGCGGTTGACGCACTCCTCGACGGCTTCGTTGTGCATCGTCGTGCCGCCGCCGGTCTTCGCGCTCTTGACGATGCCGTCGCCGCCGATCACGAAGTGCATGACCAGCTTGCCGCCGAGGCCCGGCGAGCGGTTGAGCTCCTTCTGATAGCAGGCGCGGAACACGCCGGCGCGCGCCTTGACGACGCGGTTGATCTCCTCGGCCGTGAGGCCCTCGATGTCGCCCTCGGCCTCGCCGACCGCGACCTTCACTTCCTTCGGCGACGTCCCGCACGGCGGCTTGGCGCACGTGCCGCCGCCCGGGCGCTCCTTGCCGGTGTCGATCCTGCCCTTGTCGCTGACGAAGTCGCCCTCGGCGTTGCCGCCGCCGCCCGTGCCGGTGCCCTTGCTGCCGCGCGTGGTCCCCGTGCCGATGCCAGCGCCGACGCCGGTGCCGAGGCCGTGGCCGAAGCCGAGGTCGCCGCGGCGGGTCTCGTCACCCTTGATGCCGTTGAACTTGTCCAGGCGCGTCGTCAGGTTCTGGTCGAAGCTGTCGAGCACCTTGCGGTTGCGATCCTCGAACACGCCGACCTTCGGCACGGACACCGGCTCGTCGGTCGCGTTCTTGTCGCGCATGCGCTCGTGCTCGCCCTTGCCGCCGGCGGCGCCCTCGGCGTTGCGCGTCGCGGTCTTCTTCGGCGGCTCCGGCGACTTCATCGCGGCGGCGCCGGTGGTCTTCTCGCCGACGGTCGCCGTCGGCTTCGGCGGATCGGGTGGCTTCTCGAGGCGCGTCGCGAGGTAGTTCGCGGTGAGCGCGCGCGAGCCCGGCCACACGAACGGATCGCTGCCATCGTAGAGCTGGTACGTCATCAGCACGAGCGCGGCGTGCAGCATCACCGAGAAGCCGAGCGAGGCCTGCGACTCGCCCTCCTGCCGCGACACCCAGAACATCAGCGCCGACAGCCCGAGCGCCGCGCTCGCGATCACGAGCCCGCGGAACGTCGCCTCGGTGAGCTCGGCGAGCGTCGCGGAGTCCAGCAGCAGCCAGTCGGTCGTGATGCCGTGCCAGTAGAAGTAGCCGGCGAGCACCGCGATCGTGATCAGGTAGCCGGCGATGCCGGCGAACAGCACCGGCTTGGTGAAGAACGGGACCGGCTCGTCCACCGGGACGAACTGGAAGAACAGCTTGTAGTCGCCGCTTCCATCGAGCTCGATGACGCCCCAGTCGCGGCCGCTGATCGGCGTCGCGCGGAAGCCGCCGGCGACCTCGCCGTCGCCGTGACGGACGAACTCGGCGACGTCCTTCTGCTGGCCATCGATGCAGATCGTGCCGCGCATCCGCTCGCCCAGCGTGAGCAGGTAACCGCGGTTTCCAGGTCGGACGATCGCGAAGCTCTTCGGCAGCCCGAGATCCGGCACGATGAACGTCGGCTTGCCGACGCTGCCGACCGTGATCTTGGTCGGCTTCTCGATGACGACGTCATCCATGACCTCGTCGTGCCAGATCAGCGCCGTTCGCAGCGCGACCGTCGTGTTCATAGCTGCTCTTCCTCGACCGATCTCACCATGTGCGGGATGAACGAGCGCTTCTCGAGGCTAGCGCGCTCGAGCTCCTCGTTCGCCCGCTCGAGAAAGTAAAGCAGCTGCGGCGTGCGCATGCGACCGTTCAGATCCATCGCGTTGAAGTCGAACGTCTTCTCCTTCGGCGCCTTCTTCTTCTCGTTCGTCTTCGCGTCGGTGGATGTAGGCGCGTCGGCCTTCTCGGCCTTCTCGGCGGGCGCGGCCGGAGCCGGCCTCCTCCTCGGCTGCGCCGCCGCGGGTAGGGCGAGGGCACACACGACCACCAGCGCGAGCGTGGGCAGGCGCCCCCATTTGAGGGCAGCAGGCCTCAATGGCATTTGACCTCCTTGCACTTGTTCTCGGCGTCCTGACGTTTGGCGTGACTCGCAGGCGCATCTTGCATGTAGCGCTCCAGATCCGCCTTGCCGCCGGCCGCGTCCTCCATGAAGTCGAGCTTCAACAGCGCGCTGTTCCACAGCGCGTCGGCGCGCGCCGTCGAGCGACGCGGTGCTTCCTTGATCACGCGCTCCCACACCTTCTTCGCCTCGGGGAACTCCTTGAGCCCGCGGTGGGCCACGCCGAGCGCGACCTGCGCGGCGTAGTCGTCGGGCCGCTTTTCGACGATCGTCGTCAGCTCGACCTTGGCTCGTGCGTAATCGCCGGCATCGAGCAGCACGCTCGCCTTGTTGAAGCGCGCGTCGATGAAGCTCGCGTCGAGCGACGCGGCCTGGTCGAACCGCTCGAACGCCTCCTGCGCCTTGCCGTTCTTGAGCGCGAGGATCGCGAGCGCGTTGTAGGTCGCGGGATCCTTCGAGTCGAGCTCGAGCGCCTTCGCGAGCACGAGCTGCGCGAGCTCGAGCCGCTTCTGCGCGACGTAGATCTGGCCGAGCTCCGTGTAGATCTTCGCGTTCGCGCCCGACGTGCGGATCGCGTTGCGCAGCGTCTCGACGGCATCGTCGAAGTCGCCGGCGTCGCGCAGCAGCGAGGCGAGCCGGGCCGCGGTGTCGCGGCGATTCGGATCGTCGTCGTCCATCGCCTTGAGCGCGGTCTCGTAGTCACCGCGCGCTTCCTTCTTCTTGCCGGCGCGCCGGTAGGCCTCGGCGCGCGCGAGCACGACGGTGACGTGATTGCGATCGATCGCGAGCGCCTTGCCGAAGTCGTCGATCGCCTCGTCGTCCTCGCCCTCGCGCCACGCGACGACGCCGAGGTCGTACCAGGCCTCCCATACCGACGGGTCCTCCTTGACCGCGGAGCGCAGCCGCGCCCGCGCCGTCTCGTCGGCCTCGGGACCGCCGAGGCGCAGCGCGCGCATCGCGGCCTCGAAGTCGCGCCGCGCGGCGGGCTTGATCGGATCGCGCTTCTCCTTCGTGCGCACGCCGGCACCGGCGACCTCGCGCTTGTTATGCCCGCCGCCGCACGCGGGATTTGCCGCCAAGACGCAGAGAGCGCCAAGACAGACGCCAAGACGGATTCTTCGAGCAAACATCTTCTTGGCGTCTGTCTTGGCGTGCATGGCGTCTTGGCGGCCGATCTTGTTCATCGCGCCACCTCCGTCACGAGCTCGGGGGAGGGCGGGCGGTCGCCGGAGCGGACCTTGCTGCGCGCCTCGTGCTCCGGCGGGAACTTCTGCGCGGACAGCCGGCCGAGCGCCTCGCGGATCTTCGCGGTGTACTCGTCGTAGACCTGCATCTGGATCGCCTTCGTGTAGCCGGCGGTGAACGCCTGCACCGCGATGTCCTGGATCGTCACGACGTACTCGTTGATCTTGTCCTGGTAGGCCTGCACCTCGTCGCCCTTGAGCGAGGGTGGCGGCTTGTTGCCGGCGGCGACGAGCGCCTCGGCGAAGCCGTCGTAGACCTGGCCGATGCGGTAGAGCGCCGCGGTCGCCCACTTGAGGTCCTGGTAGTCGACGACCGACAGGTAGAGCTTCTCGGCTTCATCGAGCAGCTTCTTCTTCGTCGTCAGCGCCTTGTTGAGCTGGCTCGGCTTGACGTCGAGCGTGACCTTCTCGTAGTCGCGGAACAGCAGCTCGCCCTGGTAGTAGCGCGCCTCGGCGGCCCACGTCTTCTCCGGGCTGTCCTTGCCGCGGTGCTGCTTGTACAGCGCCTCGGCGGCGAGGAAGTCCTCCTTCGCGCGCCGGTACTGGCCGAGCCGGTACGACGCGAGCCCGGCGCGCGTGTGCGCCTCGATGATCCGCTTGCCCGTCGATCGGTAGGTGCGCGCGTACTCGGCGAACGCCTGGTATGCGGGACCGTCCTGGCCGCCGTCCTCGTAGACCTCGCCGATGTGGAACGCGACCTCGGGCGCGTCCTTGCGCTCGGCGAACCGCCTCGCGTACTCCTTGTAGTGCGCGATCGCCTTGTCGTTCTGGCCGAGCGCCTGGCGCAGCAGGCCGGCGTCGAACAGCGCGTCGGCCGCCTTCTGGCCCTTGCCGAACTTGTCGACGACGAGCTCGTACGCGCGCGCCGCGCGCTCGTAATAGATGACCTTCTCGTAGACGACGCCCGCGGTGAACGCCGCCTTCTCGGCGATATCGGGTGTCTTGTCGCCGTACTTCTCGGCGATCTCGAGGTAGACGTCGGCGGCGTCCTCCGGGCGCTTCGCCTTCTCGTACATCACGCCGGCGTTCATCATCGCCTGCGCGCCGACGCGTGTGTCGCCGGTCTCCTTCGGCACGCGCAGGTAGAACGTCGCCGCCTTGTCGTACTTGCCGGCGTCGGCGTACTTGTCGCCGCTCTTCTGGATCGACTCGACGATCAGCCGCGCGAGGCGATCCTGCTGGTCCTTCGCCGCGAACGACGGCGCGCTCTTGAGCTTGCGCGCCCAGTTCTCGATGTTCTCGTAGTCCTGCGCCTTGTTGAGCGCGGACAGGATGCGGTCGCCGGCGGGGCCCGCGTTGGGATCCTTCGGATACTTCGTGACGATCACGCCGAAGCGCTTGATCGCCTCGTCGTACTCGCCGTAGTCGTAGAACATCTGGCCGTTCTTGAAGATCACGCCGACGAGCGTCGGGTCGGCGGGGAACAGCGTCGCGTAGAGATCGATCGCCTCGCCGAACTTCTTGTCGACCGGCGACAGCTGGCGGCGCGTCGCGGTGTCCTTGGGGCGCGCGAGCTCGAACGCGCTCATCGCGTTGAGCAGCGCGTCCTTGTGGTACTTGCCGACCGGCGCGCTCTTGCCGACCGCGAGGTACTCGTCGCCGGCCTCCTCGACCTTGCCGAGCTTGAAGCACAGGATGTCGGCGCGGTAGTAGCGGATCTCCTGCGCCTTGTCGGCCGCGGTCTTGCCGACGCCGAACGCCGCGAGATACGCCTCGTACGCATCGGCGGCCTTCGTGTAGAGCGCGACGAGGTCGGGTGGCACCGACGGCTTGGCCGAGCAGCCGTTCTGCTTCGGCAGCCTCGCGAGCTTCTCGCGGCGCTGCGCCTCGCCGTGGAGGTTCGTCGCGGTGACGCGCACGAGCTCCTCGGTGGTCTCGAGCGAGCGCTCGAGCGCCTCGCGGTTCTTCTGCGCCTTCGCCCACGCGGTGTTCGGGCCATAGTTCTCGAGCAGGATCTTGATCTCGTCCTGCGCGCGCTCGACGTCGAGGCCGCTGTTCCAGTTCTGGATGATGTCGCGCTGGTACTCGGCGGCCTTGATCGAGTCGGGCTCCATCTTGATCAGGAACCGGTAGGCCTCGTTGCTGCGATCCCAGTCGGCCTGCGCGCCGTAGCTCTCGGCGACGCGGATCATGACGTCGCGCGAGTACTGCGGGCCGCCGATCGAGACGAGGAAGTCGAAGATCTCCTGCGCGGAGATCGAGCGATCCTCGGTGAACACGACGACGAGGTACTCGAGCGCCTCGTCGCGCAGGTTCGCCGAGCGGCGGCGCTGCGCCTCGGTGCCGGTGCGCTCGGCCTCGACGGCCTTGTCGAGCACGCGCTTGAAGTCGAGCGCGGCCTGGTTGGTGTCGCCGAGCTTCCACTCGCACCACGCGGTCTTGAACAGCGCGAGGTCGCTCGTCGCGGCGGCGTCGGGGATGTGGCCGTAGGCGTCCTTGGCCTGCTGCCACTGGCCGGCCGCGAAGTAGTTCTCGCCGATCATCATCCACGCGTCGCCGTAGAGCGGCGAGCCGGGGAAGCGCTGGATGACCTCCTGGAACCGGTCGAGCGCCTCCTTGTCGCGCGAGTCCTCCTTCGCCGCGAACCCGATCAGGTACGTGACGAGATCCATGCGGCGGTAGTCGGGGAACTTGTCGTGGAGCTCCTTGTAGAGACCCTCGGCCTCCTTGAGCTCGATCTTCGGCTCCTTCGGCTGGTCGCAGTCGCCCTTCTTCTGCGAGCACTTCTCGATCGCGCGCGAGAAGTCGTCCATCTTGATGAGGTACGTGCGCCGCGCTTCCTCCCACAGCAGCTCGGCGAGCTTGAACATGCCCTCGGCGCGCGTCTCGCCCTGCGGGTTGCTCGCGAGGAACTGGCGGAGCAGCCCGATCGCCTCGAGCCGCTTGTCGTCGCGCTTCTTCTCGGTCGACGCCAGCAGAACCTTGATCTCCTTCGTCAGCACCGGCGCCTCCGGCGCCGGCGGCCGCTTGCGGATGTAGAGCTCGCTCGACGGGCCGCGCTGGACGTCGACCTCCTGCGCCTGCTTCTGGGCCTCCGCCGTCGACGCCAGCAGACACAGACCCAAGAGAATAGGGAATAGGCAACCGAGAACAGGGAGTTCTGAATTCTCGGTTCCCTGTTGCCTATTCCCTATTCTCTGAGTCTTCATCGCCAGCCCTCGTACTCGTCCGCCCAGTACTCGCCCTGGAACGGCCAGTACTCCTCGTCGTCGCCGATCATCGAGGCGTTCCACAGCCGGCCGATCAGCTCCTCGGGGAACCGGCCCGCGGCGAGATCCTGGACCTCGATGTCGAGCTTGCGCTTCTGGCCGATCACCGCGTCGACCTTGCCGAGCTTGGCCTTGTCGAGGACCTTGCGGGTGTCGTTGTAGAGGCGCTCGATCATCTGCTGCGCGAGCTTGTCGCCGGCGGACGCGAGCTTGTCGGCGAGCGCGTGCGACGCCTTGTCGAGCCGTCGCGCCTCGGCGATATCGGCCTCGATCATCGGCCGCAGGCCGCCGGCGGCCTGCGAGACGACCGCCTGCGCGGCCTTGTCGGCGGCGGCGACCGCGGCCTGCTGGTCGGCCTGCTCCTTGTCGAACAGCTTCTCGAGCCGTGCGAGCTCGGCGTCGGCCGCGTCGGCGGGCATCGTGCCGTCGCGCTTGGCGCGCGCGATCTCCGAGCGCTGCGCGGTGATCTGCGTGGCGAGCCGGCGCAGGTCCTCGACGACCGCGTTCGCGTCGGCGAGCTGTTCCTGCTCGAGCGTCCGGTCCTGCGCGATCTTCGCGACCTTGGTCTCGGCGATCTGCGAGCCGAGGTTCTGCCACTGCCTCGTCACGCGCGGCGCGCCGTTCGCGAGCTCGCTCGAGCCGACGACCGCGTCGTTGAGGCGCACGAACTTCGGATCGAGCCGCAGCAGCGCGACGACGTCGTCGAACGCCGTCGCCGCGGTCCGCTTGACCGCGGTGTTCTGGTCCTTGACCTCGCGAAACCTCGTCACCGCCTTCGCGAACAGCTGCTTGCGCAGCTCGGGGTCCTTGCGAGCCTTGTCGATCTCGTCGACGATCGGCTGCAGCCGCGCGACGAGCGTGTCGTACCACTTCTGCGAGTCGTCGAACTTGCAGTCGGCGAGCTCGACGTAGCCGGCGAGCAGGCTGGCCTCCGGCCACAGCGGTGACGTCGGGAACGTCTTCAGGAACTCCTGGACGAGATCGCGCGCCGTCGACAGCTCGCGCTTCTGGTACATCGACCACGCCGCCTCGAACAGCGCGTCGGGCAGGTACGCCGAGTCGTCGGGGATCTGGAAGTAGTGGTAGTAGGCGTCGTCGTACTCGCCCTGCTCGTGCGCGATCCGGCCGAGCCCGAGGCGCGCGAGATCCTTGATCGTGAAGTAGCGATCGTCGACGACGAACGTGTACTTGTCGGTGTCGGGCGTCGCCGCGATCTCGCACATCGCCTCGGCCGAGCCCTTGAAGTCGCCGCGGCGCGCGCGGATCACGCCGCGCAGGTACACCGCCGACGAGTACAGCCGGCTCTTCTTCGAGATCAGCGTCAGCTCGCCCTCGGCCTCGGCGAGCTTGCCGGCGTCGTAGTACGCGCGGCCGCGCAGGTACGAGCGCTCGCCGGCGGCCGCCGTCGGGATCGGCTCGGTCTGCTTGATGCTCTCGAGCCGGGCGAGCACGCCGGCGTGATCGCGGGTCTCGATCGCGATGTCGACCGCGCGGCGGTGCGCGGGCCCCCAGTACGGTGCGGCGGGGCCGCGCTTCAGGATCTGCTCGATCTCGTCGAGCGCGGCGCCGTAGCTGCCGGCGCGCGCGAGCGCGACCGCGAGGTCGTACTCGGCGTTCTGGAACTCGACGAAGCCGTCCTTGAACGCCTCGTAGCGCGGCGACTTGACGATCGTGTACAGCGCGACCGCGGCGTTCGTGAACGCGCCGTCGCGCAGCAGGCCCTCCGCGATGCCGAGCTCGCGCTTGAGCGAGTCGAGGTTGCCGGTGGTGACGTCGATCAGCTTCATCTGCTCGAGCTGGGCGAAGTACCTCGCGATCGGATCGCCGGCCTCGGCGGGCGCCGCCGCGGCGGCGGGCTTCGGGGCGTCGGTCGCCGCGACCTTCGGAGCCGCCTGCGCGGTCGCCGCCAGCGCGAGCACGATCGCGAGCGCGCGCGTCACTTCTTCGCCGCCTCCCGCGCGACGGCCTTGACGTTGATGTCGATGCCGAGCCCGTACTTGCCGTGCTCGGCCTTCTTCCACTCGTACGAGATGTCACCACCGTCGCGCGCCTTCGCCGCGACGACGAGGTCCTTGTTCGCGACCGCCTTGACGACGACCTGCGTCTCGGTCGACGACGTGAACGAGTCGTCATCCTTGCCCGCCGCGTCGATGTGGAACGTCACGACGTGGCGGCCCGGTGCGACGTAGCCGTCGAACCGCACGCCGTCGTCGGCGGCGATCGCGCCCTTGTCGTCCTCGTAGACGGTCGCGCCGTCGAGCCGGATCGATGCCTTCGAGACGCCGTAGTAGCGGCCGGAGTCCCACGCGAGCTTGATCGACATCCGCGTCGAGTACAGCGCGCTCGCGACCGCGTTGGCGCGCGCGCGCGACTTGAACAGCTCGTCGCGCAGCGACAGGTACTCCTGGCGCAGCGAGTCGACGTCCATGTCCTCCTTCGGCGCGGCCTTGTCGTCGGGCTTGCTCGGCGCACCCGCGGTGTCGCCCGCCGGCGTCGCCGGGGCAGGCGAGGGCGCCGCCGCGGCCGCGCCGCTGCCCGCGCCGGCGTCGCTTCCGGACGCCGCCTTGTCGTCGGGCTTGGGCGTCGTGTCCGCCGGCTTGGGCGTCGTCTCGGCCGGCTTGGGCGTCGTCTTCGGCCTGCGTCCTTTCGGCGCCGCCAGCGCGACGGCGGGGACGAGCGCGATCCAGGCAACGCGGCGAAGCAACATGCGAGCTCTCCAGTCGATCAATTGTGAAACGGCAAGAACAGCGACAGGCTCGCGGTCAGCGAGAGGTCGTTGACGAGGAAGCGCTCGTCGAGAAGATCCTGGCGGAACGTGCGGTCGCGAGCGTCGAAACGGATCGCCGCGGCCTCGCCCATGAAGAGCTTAATACCGAAGCCGACGACGCCGGCCGCGCCGCGGCTCGTCTTCGAGTCGATCACGCCGACGCCGGCGTCGCCGTGAAGGTCGAAGTGGACGATGCTGCCGCCGAGTCGCAGCTTGCCGTACACGGGGCTCCACACGAGCAGCGACTCGGCGAAGATCTCGCGATCGTACGTGTCGGTCAGCACGACGCCGCGGTTGGACTCGAGCGCGCGGATGATGTCGGCGTTCGCGTGCGTGTACCAGCCGGCGAACTCGACCGCGGTCTCGTCGGTCATGTGGTACGTGTACGCGCCGCCGGCGATGTACGTGCCGGACAGCAGATCGCTGTCGTAGTAGCCGGCGCCGATCGAGATCTCGTGACGGTGCGCCTTCACGAACAGCCGGTCGACCGCGCCGCGCCGCTTGCGCTTGATCGCGAGCCGATCGGCGATCTCCTGATCGATGCACATCTGGGTCGTGCGCTCGGCGGGTGGCGCGTCGGCGGCGGCGACCTTCTTGGTCGTGCTCGTACTCTTGCTCGTGCTCGAATCCGCGTGCGCTCGAGGATCGAGCACGAGCACGAGCGCGAGTCCGAGCACGATGTTCCGGATCGCCGTCATAGCCCCGTCGGGATCCAGATCGCGAAGCCCGCGGTCGCGATGATGTTGTTGGTGTAGCGCGTCTCCGCCGCGATCTCCTCGACCGCCATCAGGTCGCGCAGGTCGATCCGGATCGTCATCAGCCTGCTGACGAAGAAGTCGATCGCGCTGCCGGCGTCGAACGACAGGCCTTGCACGGCGTCGTGGAACATCCGGCCGCCGCCGGCGAAGAACATCATGTCGGCGTGGACGATGCCGCCGCCCATCTTCATCTTCGCGTGGATCGGCGACCACATCGCGTTGCCGAGCGCGACGTACGCCAGGCCCGGCTGGAACCGGTTGTCGCCGAAGAACTTGACGAGCGGCGAGTCGAGATCGAGCGTCAGCGGCGTGACGTCGAATTCACCCTGGATGCCGAAGTCCTCGGTGAAGAAGTAGCCGAGCGAGCCGCCGGCGATCCAGCTCGACGACGTCAGGTCGCCGGCGTACAGCCCGCCGTGCGCGACGAGCGAGAGGTGCCCGCGCTTGATGAAGTTGCGCTTCTGCACGCCGCGTGGCTTGAGCGTCTCGCCGACCTGGCTCGCGATCGTCTCGTCGAGGCAGCTCGGTAGCGGCGCGTCCGACGGCTTGGCGGGCGCGGCGGCGGGCGTGGTGGTTCCACCCGCGGCGAGGCCGCCGGACGCTGCTGGCTGCGCATGCGCGACGCCACCGGCGATCGCGGCGGCGAGCACGACACCCCAGAGCAGTCGCTGCACCAAGCGAAAGTCTCGCGCGTTGCCGCCTGGGACACAACAAGGCGCGGCGCGGAACACGCGTGGTACGATCGCGGAGATGGAGCACCTGACGGGGACCAGGATCCGGCGCGAGGCGACGCCGGCGACGGTCAACCTGCGCCGGTGCAAGCTCGTCGTCATCAAGGGTGCCCAGCGCGGCACCGAGTTCGTGATCGCGGGAGACGTGATCCGGATCGGCAAGGCCCCCGAGAACGACCTCGTGCTGGCGGACGAGACGGTGTCGCGCGTCCACTTCGAGATCGTCCGCGACTCGAAGGGCTACCTCGTCCGGGATCTCAAGAGCACGAACGGCACGTTCCTCGACAGCGCCGAGGTCAAGGAGGCCTACCTGCGCGCCGGCTCGGTGATCAAGGCGGGCGAGGTCGAGCTCAAGTTCACGCCGTTCGAGGAGCGCATCGAGATCCTGCCGTCGGAGAAGGAAGCGCTCGGCGAGATGGTCGGCAAGTCGCCGGCGATGCGCGAGATCTTCGGGCTCGTCGAGCGGATCGCGCCGACCGACGCGACCGTGCTGATCGAGGGCGAGACCGGCACCGGCAAGGACATGATCGCGCGCACGCTCCACCAGCTGTCGCCGCGCGGGGACAAGCCGTTCATCGTCGTCGACTGCGGCGCGGTCGCCGGCACGCTGATCGAGAGCGAGCTGTTCGGCCACGAGAAGGGCGCGTTCACCGGCGCAGTTTCTGCGCGCCAGGGCGCGTTCGAGCTCGCGAGCGGGGGCACCGTGTTCCTCGACGAGCTCGGCGAGCTGTCACTCGATCTGCAGCCGAAGCTCCTGCGCGTGCTCGAGCAGCGCGAGCTCAGGCGCGTCGGCGGAAGCAAGACGATCAAGGTCGACCTTCGCGTGATCGCGGCGACCCGCAAGGACCTCCGCAGCGAGGTCGAGAAGGGCAAGTTCCGCGAGGACCTCTACTTCCGGCTCAACGTCGTGCCGATCACGGCGCCGCCGCTGCGCGAGCGTCGCGAGGACATCCCGCTGCTGATCGATCACATGCTCCACAAGCTCGATGCGTCCGGATCGGGCGGCGTGCAGCTGTCGGACGCGACGCGCGCCGCGCTCGTCGCGCACGACTGGCCGGGCAACGTGCGCGAGCTGCGCAACGTGATCGAGCGCGCGCTCGCGCTCGGCGGCGATCCCGGCGTGCTCGTCGCGCCGCTCGGTCCCGAGGTCGCGGCGGCGGCGGCCAAGGGCGTCGCGCTGTCGGGCGCGATCGAGTTCGAGCCCGGCGTGTCGTTCCGCGACACGAAGGAGCGGTGGAACGAGCTGTTCGAGCGCCGCTACCTGACGTGGCTCATCAAGCGCGCCGACGGCAACATCTCGAAGGCGGCGCGCGACGCCGACATGGATCGCAAGTACCTGCACAAGCTGCTGCGCAAGTACGGCATCACCGGCGCGGGCGACGCGGAAGACGAAGAAAATTAACCGCCAAGACGCCGAGAGCGCCAAGCCGGAGCCAGCAGGAGATCGATCCGATCTTCTGGCTCTTGCTTGGCGCCCTTGCCGCCTTGGCGGTTCAATCCTCTGCTAGCGGCCGCGCGAGACGAGACGCGAGACGTAGCGCGACGCGGTCTCCCGCTTGAGGATGCCCTTCGTCACCGCGCTGTCGATGACCGCGACCGCCTGCTTGACGAGCGAGGCGGCATCGGCCGCCTTGCCGTCGACAGCGGTGCGCGCCGTCTTCACGGCGGTACGGAGCGAAGCCATCGCGGCGCGGTTGCGCGCGCGGTGCTTGATCATCTTGCGGTTCTGCTTCTCGGCCGACTTGATATTGGCCACGTGGGCACTCCTGGGGAGGGACGCGTGTATCGCGCCCGCCGCCGGCTGTCAAGCGCTCACGGGAGTACGCGCAGCTTCTGTGGATAAGCCGTGGGCAGGTGGACGTTCCTCGCGGCGATCCCGTCGAGATCTCTTCGACTCGATCGCGGCTGCCCAAAAAAGCGTCACTTTCGTCGCAAGAAAACTTTGG
This sequence comes from Acidobacteriota bacterium, assembly GCA_050257515.1. GTDB lineage: Bacteria > Myxococcota_A > Polyangia > Haliangiales > Haliangiaceae > JABFXX01. The sequence goes on from JBLMXA010000339.1 coordinate 17,647, forward strand.
CGTCGTCCCACAGCGCGTCCATCTCCTCGAGCGTCGACTGCTGGGGTGTCTTGCCACGCTCGGCGAGACGATCCTCCACGATCTCGAAGCGACGCTCGAACCGCTCGGTCGCGTCGACGAGCGCGTTCTCGGCGTCGACGCCGAGCTTGCGAGCGAGGTTCACGCACGCGAGCAGAAGATCACCGAGCTCGGCGTGAACCTGTCTCGCGTCGTTGTCGCCGATCGCCTGCTTCACCTCGCCGACCTCTTCCTCGACCTTCGCGAACGAGCCTTCCCAGCCCGGCCAGTCGAAGCCGACCTTGCCGCAGCGCTGGCCGACCTTCTGCGCGCGCGCGAGCGCGGGGCCGCTGGGGATCCCGTCGAGCACGCGCTTGTTCGGGTCGCCCTTGCCGGCCTTCTCCGCGGCCTTGATCTGGTCCCACTGCGCGAGCACCTTGTCCGCGGTGTCGACGCCGGCCGTCTCGCCGAACACGTGCGGGTGGCGGCGGACGAGCTTGTCGCTGATGCCGGCGATCACGGCGTCGATGTCGAACGCACCTTGCGCGTCGCGAATCGCCGCGTGAAACACGATCTGCATCATCAGGTCGCCGAGCTCCTCGCAGTGGCCGGCGACGTCACCGCGGGCGAGCGCGTCGAGCACCTCGTAGCATTCCTCGACGAGGAACGGCCGCAGGCTGTCGAGCGTCTGCTCGCGGTCCCACGGGCAGCCGTCGGGCGCCAGCAGCCGCTCCATGATCTCGACGAGCCGGGGCAGGGTGGCCCCGCGAGGTTCGTGCATTCATGTGCTATACCGCCGCGCTGGCCGTGACCAAGTCTCTCCGCCGCGAAAAGCTCGCATTCGACGATCCCGAGGCGCTCCAGGCGCTCTGCGGGAGCAACAACAGCCGGCTCAAGCTGATCGAGCGTACGGCGGGGGCCGAGGTCCACCTGCGCGGCAACGAGATCACGATCGAGGGCGACGAGGGCTCGACCGAGACCGCGCGTTCGGCGCTCGAGCAGCTCTACGAGCTCGCGCTCGCCGGCAAGCCGCTGAGCTCGGACGACGTCGTGCGCGCCGTGCGCATGCTGCAGGGCGATCAGGGCGCGCAGGCATCGATCGCCCACGTGTTCGGCGACACGATCCTGACGCCGCGCGCGGGCCGTCCGATCGCGCCGAAAGGGCCGACGCAGAAGCGCTACGTCGATCTCGTGCGCGCGAACGACATCGTGTTCGCGGTCGGGCCCGCCGGCACCGGCAAGACCTACCTCGCGATGGCGCTCGCCGTCCGCGCGCTGCTCGACAAGCAGATCCGCCGCATCATCCTGACGCGGCCCGCGGTCGAGGCCGGCGAGAGCCTCGGCTTCCTGCCGGGCACGCTCGAGGAGAAGATCGATCCGTACCTGCGCCCGCTGTTCGACGCGCTCGGCGACATGCTCGAGCTCGAGAAGCTGCAGCGGATGATGGCCGACAAGATCATCGAGGTCGCGCCGCTGGCGTTCCTGCGCGGCCGCACGCTCAACGAGAGCTTCATCGTGCTCGACGAGGCGCAGAACACGACGCCGGCGCAGATGAAGATGTTCCTGACGCGCATGGGCTACGGCGCGAAGCTCGTGATCACCGGCGACCCGAGCCAGACCGACCTGCCGCCGGGCCAGCGCAGCGGCCTGCGCGACGCGCTCGAGCTGGTCGCCGACATCCGCGGCATCGGCATGCTGGCGTTCACCGACGCCGACGTGGTCCGCCACCCGCTGGTCGCCGCGCTGATCCGCGCCTACGACGCCCGCGATCGCGCCCGCTCCGAGGCGCGCGAGGCGGCCGCGCAAGCGACGAAATCCGGGATAGACTCGCAGTAATGGTGGTGGCCGGCCCGGATGACCTGGTCCACGCGGTCGCGCGCGACCGCAGGATGTCCGGGTACCGCGTGCGGCGCCAGGGCGACGGCTGGATCGAGCTCGAGGTCGTCGCGCAGCGCTCGCGATCGATGGTGCTGCTCGTGCTCGCGTGGCCGGAGGTGTGGCGAGACGAGCAGCAGCTCGAGCCGCACCTCGTGCGCGCGCGCTCCGGCAACTACGGGCTGATCCTCGTCGGCGGCGACGCCGAGATCGAGGAGGCGCGCATCGACGCCGGCTCGCTCGACGCCGATCTCACCGCGATCGCGCAGCCGATGGCGATGGCGCGGCTGCTGCTGCTGCTCCGCTCGCGCGCCGAGGCGATCGCGGTGCGCATGCAGTCCGCCGCGCTCGAGCTCGAGCTCGAGCGGTCGCGGCACGAGAACGACATGCTGATCTCGATCGGCCGCGCGCTGTCGCAGGAGCGCGACATCCAGTCGTTGCTCAAGATCATCCTGCGCCGCGCCTGCGAGGTCACCAGCGCGGATGCCGGCAGCGTGTACATCGTCGAGGGTCACGACGAGGACATCGCCAGCCGCAAGCTCAGGTTCGCGGCGACCCAGAACGACTCGCGCGACGTCCAGCCCGCGGGCTTCCAGATGTCGGTGTCGGAGACGTCGATCGTCGGCCGCTGCGTGCTGTCGGGCGAGCGCATCAACGTCCCCGATCTGTACAACCTCGACGAGCCGGGCGTCGGCAACAACACGTGGGGCTTCGTCCACGACCGCACGTTCGACGACAAGTACCGCTACGAGACGCGCTCGGTGCTCGCGGTGCCGATGATCTCGGCGCGCGACGAGGTGATCGGCGTCATCCAGCTGATCAACAAGCGCGCGAAGGGCTGGATCAAGTTCGAGGCCGCGGGCGACTTCGCCGACGGCGTCGTGCCGTTCGACGACGTGTCGGAGGCCTACGTGTCGGCGCTCGCGTCGCAGGCCGGCATCGCGCTCGAGAACGTCCTCCTCTACGAGGAGGTGAAGACGCTGTTCGACAGCTTCGTCAAGGCGGCGGTCACCGCGATCGAATCGCGCGATCCGACGACGAGCGGCCACAGCGAGCGCGTCGCCGAGCTGACGGTCGGCCTCGCGCGCGCGGTCAACCGCGCCGAGAGCGGCCATTACCGCGAGGTGCGGTTCTCGCGCGACGACCTGACCCAGATCGAGTACGCGGCGCTGCTGCACGATTTCGGCAAGGTCGGCGTCCGCGAGCACATCCTGGTCAAGGCGAAGAAGCTGTACGAGCACGAGCGCGAGCTGATCCTGCAGCGGTTCCAGCTGATCAAGCGCGGCTTCAAGATCGAGGGCCTCGAGTCGAAGGTCCGCTACCTGATGGAGGCGTCGCGCGAGCAGGTCGCGAGCGAGCTCGCCGCCGTCGACAAGCACGTGTTCGAGCGGATCGCCGAGCTCGACAACGTCATCCAGTTCATCCTCCAGGCGAACGAGCCGACGGTGCTCGAGCAGGGCGGGTTCGAGCGGATCGCCGAGATCGCGGGGATGAGCTATCGCGACGAGCTCGGCGCGCCGCTGCCGTTCCTCACCGGCACCGAGGCGAGCAGCCTGCAGATCAGGCGAGGCTCGCTGACCGAGAACGAGCGCGTCGAGATCAACAGCCACGTCGTCCACACGTACAACTTCCTGTGCCAGATCCCGTGGAGCCGCACGCTGCGCGATGTCCCCGACATCGCCGGCGCGCACCACGAGAAGCTCGACGGCACCGGCTATCCGAAGCGGCTGCGCGGCGCGGAGATCCCGGTGCCGGCGCGGATGATGGCGATCAGCGACATCTACGACGCGCTGACCGCGAGCGATCGCCCGTACAAGAAGGCGATGCCGCCGGAGAAGGCGCTCGACATCCTGAGCGGCGACGTCAAGCGCGGCCAGCTCGACTCCGATCTGTTCGAGGTGTTCGTCGGCGCGCGCGTGTGGGCGCTGACCACCCGGACCTCCTAGGCACCGGCGGATGCTCGAGCTCGTGGTCGACGACGGCGTCGCGGTGCCCGCCGCGCTCGTGCGCGTGCTGCGCCGCGAGGTCGGCCGCATGGTGCGCGCCGCCGCGCGCCACGACCGCCGGCGCGACTACGAGGTCGTGCTGCGGCTGTGCGACGACGCGGCCATCCACGAGCTCAACCGCGACTGGCGCGGCAAGAACCGGCCGACCGACGTGCTCGCGTTCGCGCAGCGCGAGGCCGCCGCGGCGCACGCCGATCTGCTCGGCGACATCGTGATCTCGATCGACACCGCGCGCCGCCAGGCCAAGCGCGGGCTCCACGCCGAGCTGCTGCACCTCGCGTCGCACGGCCTCTGCCACCTGCTCGGCTACGACCACCGCGACGACGCCGAAGAGCGCGTCATGAACGCGCGGGCCGCGGCGCTGCGCACCGAGGCCCGCCGCACCGGCCGGGTCCGCTCTGCCTGATCGCCGATCGCTGGTGGCGGACCGCGATCACTGGCACTTCTTCGGCGAGCCCGAGCACGTCGTGCCGCTCGGGCACGCGAGCACGCCGGTCGTGAACAGCTCCGACGTGCAGTCGGTGCCGGCCGCGACGGTGCCGTGCGCGTGCAGCGTGTACGCGCCGTTCGCGGTCGAGTAGCCGTCGACGACGACCGCGTAGGTGCCGGCGGCGACGTTCGTCAGCGTGACGACCGACTGGCTGCCGCCGCTGTCGTCGTTGCAGCCGAGCTCGTTCGCGGGCATGCACGAGGACGTGGTGATCGCGAGGACGGTGTCGAACGAGCTGCCGAGCGTGTCGACGGTCAGCGTCGCGACCGGCACGGGCAGCACCAGCGCGTAGGTGACGTCGAGCGCGGTGCTCGACGACGAGCTGCAGCTCGCGGTGTAGTTCGCGTGCTTGCCGGTCGTCGTGCCGGTCAACGTCGGCGCGAACAGCAGCTCCGCGCGATCGGTCTCGCTGTTGCAGAACGCCTCCGCCGTGCCCGACGCCGCCCAGCACGACAGGTCGTTCGCGTAGTCGGTCTTGCCGTCGCTGTCGTCGTCGGTGCCGTTCGCGCACTTCGGCGCGGTGCCCGGATCGGCCTCGTTGTCGTCGTCGGGCGACTCGCAGCCCGGATCGAGCGGGTAGTCCTTCTTGCCGTCGTTGTCGTTGTCGGCGCCGTCGCTGCACGCCGCGGCCTGACACGTGCGCGAGCCCGCGCTGCCCTTGCACAGCGAGCCGGGCGCGCACGACAGCGCGCCCGACTGCGCGAGCGCGCCCTCGCAGCTCTGGCCGTTCGCGATCGTGCCCGAGACCGAGATCTGGAACGTGCCGGCGCTCGTCGCGTCGTCGCCGTCGACGACCAGGTAGTAGTTGCCGCCGGCGAGGTTCGTCTTCGTGATCGCCGTGCCCGACGATGCGCACGCGAGCTCGGTGCCGCCGCAGCTCGCGCCGAGCAGCGCTTCGTACGGGTAGAAGTTGTAGGTCGGATCGTTGACCGTGATCGACAGCGTCGTCGTCGTCGGCAGGCGCAGCTCGTACGCGAGGTCACGGCCGCCGGTCGAGTAGGTGCACGTGTCCTTGTAGTCATCGGTCGCGAGCGACGTGTCGCCCATCGTCAGCGGCTGGGTCAGCTCGGTGACGCCCTCGGTCGTGTTGCACGCCTCCGAGGTGCTGCCCGCCGACTTGCACGACGGATCGGCGGGGTAGTCGATCAGGCCGTCGCCGTCATCGTCCTTGCCGTTGCCGCACTCGGGGCAGCTCGCGCCGCTCGGGCAGGTGTCGGCCTCGTCGTCGTCGTCCGGGCTCGAGCAGCCCGGATCGTCCGGGTAGTCGGCCTTGCCGTCGCCGTCGTCGTCGACGCCGTCGCTGCAGACGTGCTTCTCGCACTGCATCGACGAGCCACCGAGCGGCACGCGGCACACGAGGCCGGGCCCGCAGTCGGTCGGGCTCGAGCACGCGGTGCCTTCGCCGTTGTAGAACGTCACCTGCAGGTCGAACGTGCCGGTGACGCTCGCGTCGTGGGCGTCGAGCACGAGGTAGTAGACGCCGGCCTCGAGCGCGGCCGTGACCGTCGAGTTCTGATCGGCGGTCGAGATGTCGTCGCTGCACGCGAGCTCGGTGTTCGCGTCGGTACAGCCGGCGCCGCGGACGTAGAGCACGGTGTCGGCGGTCGTGTTGCCGGTGTCGGTCGTCGCGACGATCACCTTGGGCTCGCGCAGCCGGATCTCGAACACCTGCTCGGGGCCCGAGCCGCCGCACTTGCCCATCAGCTGCGACGCGGCACCGCCGGTGAACGAGCCGGTGATGTGGCCGTCGAACGGCATGCTCTGGATCTGCACGCCACCGCCGCACGCGTACGGATCGTCGGTGTACTCGCCGAAGTCGCCGGCCGCGTAGCAGCCGGGATCGCCGCCGGAGAAGTCGGTCAGGCCGTTGCCGTCGTCGTCCTTGCCGTTGGAGCACTCGGGACAGTTCGGTCCGTCGGGGCAGTCGTCCTGCTCGGAGTCCTGGTTCGGCGAGAAGCAGCCCGGGTCGTTCGGGTAGTCGACGAGACCGTCGCCATCGTTGTCGATGCCGTCGTTGCACTGTTCCTTCGTGCACGTGACATCGCCTTCCATGCACTGCATCGCGTTGTTGGAGCCGCACGCGACGACGAACACCGCGGCGAAAAGCAGGCAAGTCTGGCGCATAGGGCGCCGTGTGTAACGAGATGTAGGTGAACGGTCAAGTTGGGAGTTTTAGCTGCAAATCACCGTTCGCACCGGTGGGGGCCCGTCACCCCACATCGAAAAACAGGAACTTGAGGTAGCGACCTTCCGGGAAGGCGGGCAACACCGGGTGATCGCTTGCGGCGCCCGCGGACGCGCGCAGGCGCAGGTCAGGCGATGATAGCTGGCCGAGCAGATCGGCCTCGGTCACGTGGCTCGAGCACGACGCGAGCGCGAACCGTCCGCCTGGTTCGACCACTGCAAGCGCGGCGCGCGCGAGCCGGTCGTACGCGCGCAGCGCGGACGGCTTCGCGCGCTCGCTCGGCGCGAACGACGGCGGATCGACGATCACGAGATCCCAGCGCCGGCCGCGCGCCGCGGCGGTCTGCAGGAACTCGAACGCGTCCTCGGCGACGAGCTCGTGCGCCGCGGCGGGCAGGCCGGTGAGCACGAGGTTTCCCGCGAGCGCCTCGATCGCGGGCGCCGCGACATCGACCGACGTCACCGCGCGCGCGCCGCCGAGCGCGGCGTGCAGCGAGAAGCCGCCCGTGTAGCAGAACATGTTGAGCACGCGCGCGTCGCCGGCGTGGCGGCGGATCGTGCGGCGGTTGTCGCGCTGGTCGAGGAAGAACCCGGTCTTCTGGCCGGCGCGCACGTCGACCGCGAACCGCGCGTCGTCCTCGTGGATCGCGATCGAGGCCGGGGGATCGCCGCGCAGCGCCTCGCCGGTGCCGCGCTGCCGGCGCTCGCCGCGCAGCCAGGCATGCGCGAGGCGCGCGCCGCCACGCTCGAGCCCGGCGAGCACGTCGGGCAGGCGAGGGCGCCAGAACGCCGACGCCGCCGGCCCGTCGAGCACGACGACGGCGGTGTCGGCGTACGCGTCGATCACGAGCCCCGGCAGCGCGTCGGCCTCGCCGTGGACGAGCCGCCGCCCGGTACAGCCGTCGAGCAGCGGATCGCGCGCGCGCAGCCGCGCGGCCGCCTCCGCGCGGGCCGCCGCCCACGCGCCATCGCACGCGCGGTCGGGATCGAGATCGAGCACGCGCGCGCGCAGCGGCGAGCTCGGATCGGCGAGCGCGCACGCGACCGGCCCGAGGTCGTCGACGATCACGACGAGCTCGCCGACCTCGAGCCCGCGCAGCGGCGCGAGCGCGCGGTCGTAGATCCACGGGTGCCCGGCGCGGATCCGCTCGCGCAGCGGCTTGGCGAGCCGCAGTGCGCGGCGCGGCCGCGTCACTTCACGGTCACGCTGGCGAGCTGATACATCTGGTAGAAGCCGTTCATCACCTGGATCGGTCCGACGCCGTCGGCGAGCCAGATCGTCGACAGCCACCCGGCGGGCAGCTCCATCGGCTTCAGCGGGGTCGGCGACGCCGGCGTGGCGAGGGTGACGCGGCCGGTCGTCACGAGGCCGACCTTCTCCGCGCGATAGGTGCCGAGCTTCGTGATGATCATCTCCGGCTGCTCGGGTGTGAACGAGCGCTCGAGCTCGAGCTTGCCCGACCCGAGCTTGGCGTCGGAGCCCGGCGTCGCCACGCGCGTCCACTGCATGACGATCTCCTCGCGCCAAGCCTGATCGCCGATGCCACCGTTGACGAGCTTCCAGCTGGTGTCGTGCGAGCGATCGACCTTGTCGATCTGGACGCCGATCGTGCCGCCCGGCTCGCCGGCAAACCAGAAGCTGTCGGGCGAGACCTCGAACTTCTTCTTGCCGTCGCAGGTGATCGTCGTCTGCAGCGTGCGCTCGTCGATCACCGCCGGCTTGCCGTGCTCGGGGTCGGCCTTGACGACCTCGGTCGTGACCTTCTCCTCGAGGTTGACGACGGTGTCGGCGCCCTTCTTGGCGTCGATCGACTTCACGGTGATGACGATGGACTTGGGCTGGAGCGGCGTGATCCGCGCGAGCTTCGGGTCAGGCGGCGTCTGCGCGGCCATCGCCTCGTACGTCCACGTGTTGCCCTCGTTGAGCGCGAAGATCTTCGCGCCGCACACGCCCGGCGCCTTCGCCTTGGGCCCGGCCCCGCTGCCCGGCTTCGACGGATCTCCCGGGGCGGGCACGAACTGCGTGCCCTTCTTGGGGCCGGCGCCGAGCGCGGCAGCGGACACGAACAACGACGCGGCGATCAAGGCGTTCCGACGCATGGGCCCGTGAGTCATACCCGGCCCCGCGCCCGGGCTCAAGCCACATGGCATGACCGTGGGCGCCCTGGGGCATCACCTGGTGTCTCAGAGAATAGGGAATAGGGAACAGGGAACCGAGAGCTGAGAAGTTCCGGAAATTCGGACTTCTCGGCTCCCTGTTGCCTATTCCCTATTCTCTTACTTCTCCCGGTTTTCCTTCTGGCCGCCGTACACGCAGTTGGGATCGTTCGTGCCTTCGCACATCTTCTCGATGAGCAGGCGGAACCGCTCGTCGCGGCGCATCTCGAAGAAATCGGGATCGAGCGGCTGGTGACGGCCGAGCAGGTGGTCGATCGCGGCCTCGACCTCGGCGTGCTTGGACGGGTGCGGCCGCATCTGGAGCAGCCGGGTGAGCAGGTTGATCGAGCACTGCTTGCGCCCGATCATCGCGTACGCGGCCGCGAGCCCGTAGGTCGCGTGGATGTTGTACGGGTCGGCCGCGAGCGCGGTGATGAACAGGTTCACCGCGTCGGTGATCGACGACTCGCGTGTCGAGCGGGCGACGTCGCCGCCCTCGGCGGTCTTGAGGTTCGCGTAGCCCTGGTCGGAGAGCCGCTGGCCCTCGGGGATCGACCGCTCGTCGAACGTGAGCGCCTTGAGCTCCTCCTTCGGATCGGTCGGCTGGCAGTCCTTGTCCGCCTTGGCGGCCGGCGGCAGCGGCTCGGGATCGGGGCGCAGCGGCGGCGGGGGCGGCGTCATCTTCTGCTCGCCACCGCACGCGAATGCCGACAGCCCGACGAGACAGGCGAGCAGCAGGCGGTTCATCGCCCCACCGCTGCCATCGCGTCCTTGCGATAGCCCTTGAACCACTGGCCGTTCGCGTCGATCGAGTCGATGTTGCGGTTGGCCTCGTTCGCCCACTTGGGGTTGTTCGACAGCGCCGAGAGCCGCTTCAGCATCGCGATCGCACAGCCCTTGCGCAGCACCTTGTCGTACGCGACCGCGAGCTCGAGCGTCGCGGTGACGTTGTACGGGTCCTTGATCAGCGCGTTGCGGTACTTGTCGA
>JBLMXA010000340.1:0-7893 GCA_050257515.1 Acidobacteriota bacterium
CGCCGCCGGCATCATCCACCGCGATCTCAAGCCCGAGAACGTGTTCGTCGTGCGCGATCGCGAGGCGCTCGGCGGCGAGCGCCCGAAGATCCTCGACTTCGGCATCGCCAAGCTGGGCGACCGCGCGGAGCGCGGCACGACGCGCACCGGCCAGATGATGGGCACGCCCGCGTACATGTCGCCGGAGCAGTGCAACGACTCCGGGCGCATCGACTCGCGCACCGACATCTACTCGCTCGGCTGCGTGCTGTTTCACATGCTCACCGGCCGGCCGCCGTTCGATCACGACGGCATCGGCGCGATCATCGCCGCGCACCTGCGCGAGGTAGCGCCGCCGCCGAGCGCGATCGAGCCCGCGGTGCCCGCGCACGTCGATCCGATCGTCGCGCGCTGCCTCGCGAAGCGTCCCGACGAGCGGTTCGCGAGCATGCACGAGCTGCAGCAGGCGTGCGACGCGGTGCTCGGCCAGCTGCCCGCGCCGCCGCCGACCGCGCCCGAGCTCGTCGCGGCCGCCGCGATCGAGCGCGACAGCGCGACGACGACGCTCGGCAACTCGGTCGGCGAGTCGTCGCGCGCGCTCACCCCGGTGCGCGTCGGGCTGTGGGCCGGCATCGCGGCCGCCGCGGTCGCGGCAGGCATCGTGCTCGCGGTGACCACCACGCGTCATTCGGGCGACGCACAACCGCAACCGGCGACGCCGCCACCCGCGGAGATCGCACCGGCGCCGATTCCCGATCCGCCGCCGCCCGCGCCGCCGGCGCCGCCGGTCGCCACGCCGACCGTCGACGAGCCCCCGCCCGCGCCGCGCGACACGCCGCCGCCGCCGTCGCCAGCGCCGCAGACGACGCCCGCGAAGAAGCCGCCGGCGAAGAGGCCGGCTGCGAAGAAGCACCCGTGGACCGGCGATCCCTATGAAGACCGCACGTAGCTGGGGGTGCCCGCTCGTCGTCGTGTGCTCGCTCGCGGCCCCGGCGCTCGCGCAGTCGCCCGAGCCCGAGGCGCAGGCGCAGGCGCTGTTCGACGAGGGGCGCAAGCTGTTCGAGGACGGCGACATCGCCGCCGCGTGCGACAAGTTCGAGGCGAGCGACACGCTCGATCCGTCGGTCGGGACCGAGCTCAACCTCGGCAAGTGCCGCGAGACGAACGGCCAGACCGCGACCGCGTGGGCGGCCTTCCGCAAGGCCGCCGCGTCCGCGAAGCATCACGGCGACGACAAGCGCGAGGCCGAGGCCGACAAGCGCGCCCGCGCGCTCGAGAAGCGGCTCGTCCGCCTGACGATCCACGTCCCGGCCGACAGCGACGTCGACGGCCTGGTGATCGAGCAGAACGGCACGCCGATCCCGCGCGGCGGCTGGAACGATCCGGTGCCGGTCGATCCCGACGAGTACACGATCACCGCCGCGGCGCCCGGCCGCAAGCCGTGGTCGGAGACCGTGATCGTCAGGGCGAAGGACAAGACCGTCGAGGTGCCCGAGCTCGAGCGCGAGCACCACGCGCACAAGAAGCGCGAGCCCGAGCATCGCGCGACGCCGAACAAGTACCGCGGGCTCACGATCGCGCTCGCCGGCTTCGGCATCGGCGCCGCCGGCATCGCGACCGGGTTCGCGATCTACAGCGAGAACGTCGAGAACCGCGCCGACGTGATCTGCCCGATGGTCCAGTGCGCCGACGCGCACGCGGTCGATCTCAACCACACCGCGCAGCTCGACGGCTGGATCGCGAACGTCGGCTGGGCGATCGGCGGCGCGTCGCTCGCCGGCGCCGGGCTCGCGTGGTGGCTCGGCACGAGCGACAGCGAAGCCGCGGTGTCGATCGTCCCGGTCGTCGCCGGCGATCGCACGGGCGTCGCGGTCGGAGGCCGGTTCTGATGCGCGCGCTCGTGCTGTGCGCGCTCGTGCTGTGCGCGCTCGCCGCGTGCACGTATCCCGACAAGATCTTCGAGGGCCCGTTCACGTGCCTCGGCGCGCCGCCGCCGACGACCGCGAAGCCGCTCGTCACGGTGGGCGGCCACGTCGTCGAGCCGTCGAACCTGACGCCGATCTCCGGCGCGATGGTCGCGCTGCAGAACGCGCAGATGAGCTCGCTGTTCATGACGACGACCGATGCCTCCGGCAGCTTCAGCTTCACGCTCAACACGAACGGCACGCCCGCGGTCGGCTTCGACGTGTTCGCGTCGGCGAGCGGCCGGCTGTCGACCTACTACTACGAGCCGCACCCGATCACCGACGACGTCTCCACCGATCTCGCGCTGCTGTCGTCGCAGGAGGCGGCGCAGCTCGCCGCCGGCGGAGGCGTCCAGATCGACGCGACGCACGGCGCGGCGCTCGTCACCATCCGCGACTGCAACGGCACTCCGCTCGCCGGCGCGACCGTGACCGCCTCGGCCGGCGTCGTGCGCTACTTCACCGGCGTGCAGCCGTCGATGACCGCGACGGCCACCGACGTCGGCGGCGTCGCGCTGATCGCGCAGCTGCCACCAGGCCAGGTCACGCTGTCGGCCACGGTCCAGGGCATGAAGCTGCCCGATCATCAGTTCACGGTGATCGCGAACACGTTCATCCAGACGACGCTCCCGCCCTAGGAGATCCACAGCCGCGCGGCCGCGTAGCCCGCGGCGACGAGCGCGAGCACGATGCCGACGCGCAGCGGCCAGCGCACGCGCCGCCTCGATCGCCGCCGCGGCGCGAGCTCGGCCGGCCGCTCGCGCAGCGTCTCGTTGACGACGTGCTCCTCGAGCGACAGGCCCGACGCGCGCGCGCGGTGCCAGGGCTCGAGCTCGCGCGCGAACAGCTCGTTCATCAGCCGGGCCATCGCGCGCTCGGAGACGTCGAGCGCCTGCTGGCGCGCGAACACGTCGAGCACGTCGCGCAGCTCGCGCGCGCTCGCGTACCTGCGCGCGCGATCGCGGGCGAGCCCGGTCATCACGATCGCCTCGAGCGCCGCCGGGTACGCCGGATCGAGCGCGCGCGGCGGCGTCACGCGCGCCTCGCTCATCGCCGCGAGCAGCTCGTCCTCGTTGCCTCCGGTGAACGCCCGGCGCCCGGTCGTCAGCTCGTAGAGCACGATCGCCAGCGAGTACACGTCGGTCCGCGCGTCGACCTGCTCGCAGCGCACCTGCTCGGGCGACGAGTAGCCGAGCCGGCCCTTGAACGTGCCGAACACGGTGCTGCTCAGGTTCGTCGCCGCCTTCGCGATGCCGAAGTCGATCAGCTTGATGTTGCCGTCGTACGTCAGCATCACGTTGCTCGGCGCGACGTCGCGATGGACGATCGGCGCCGGCCGGTCGTGCGCGTGGTGCAGGCCGTCGGCGACCGCGATCGCGATCGCGATCGACGCGGCGAGCGGTAGCCGCGGCACGCGCGCGAGCACGTCGGCGAGCGTCTTGCCGTGCAGGTACTCCATCGCGTAGAGCAGCACGCCGTCGCGCATCTCGATGTCGAACACCTGCACGACGCGGTGGTGCGCGAGTCGCGCGGCGTTGCGCGCCTCGTCGAGGAACATCTGCACGTGCGCGGGATCCTTCGCGTGCTCCGGGAGGATGCGCTTGACCGCGAGCAGCCGCTCGAACCCGCGCGGGCCGACCGTGCGCGCGAGCAGCACCTCCGCCATGCCGCCCTTCGCGAGCGGCCCGAGGAGCTGGTAGCGCTCGCGCGCTGTCATGGTCGCTTCCAGTGGTACCATGGCGGCAGTGACGACGAGCCTGTTGCGCGGAAACGTCAAGCAGTTCCGCTTCCAGCGCTTCGTGCTGCGCGTCCTCGACGGTCCCGACAAGGGCAAGGAGTTCACCTGCACGTCGGCCGCCGAGGTCACCGTCGGGACCGCGGCGTCGAGCTCGCTCGTGCTCACCGATCCGACGGTCTCGGGCTACCACTTCGTGCTGCAGGTCGGCCCGCAGGGCGTGCTGCTGCGCGATCTCGACAGCACGAACGGCACGATGCTCGGCGCGTTCCGCGTCGGCAGCGCGTACGTCACGAGCGGCGCGACGATCGTCGTCGGCATGACCAAGCTGCGCTACGACGAGCTCGCCGAGCAGCTCGACGAGCCGCTCAGCGACGACGACTACTTCGGGCGCGCGCTCGGCCGCAGCATCGCGATGCGCCGGCTGTTCCAGGTGCTGCCGCGGATCGCGGCGACCGATTCGACCGTGCTGATCGAGGGCGAGACCGGCACCGGCAAGGGCGTGCTCGCCGAGGCGATCCACCAGGCGAGCGCGCGCGCGCAGAAGCCGTTCGTCGTCGTCGACTGCGGCTCGATCCCGCCGACGTTGATCGAGAGCGAGCTGTTCGGCCACGAGAAGGGTGCGTTCACCGGCGCGCTGAAGACGCGCGCCGGCGCGTTCGAGTCCGCCGCCGGTGGCACGGTGTTCCTCGACGAGCTCGGCGAGCTGCCGCTCGAGATGCAGCCGAAGCTGTTGCGCGCGCTCGAGGAGCGCACGGTCAAGCGCGTCGGCGGGCTCGATCCGATCAAGCTCGACGTCCGCGTGATCGCGGCGACGAACCGCAACCTCCGCCACGCGGTCAACCGCGGCACGTTCCGCGCCGACCTCTACTTCCGCCTCAACATCGTGCGGCTCGAGGTGCCGCCGCTGCGCGAGCGCCGCGACGACATCCCGCTGCTCGTCGCCGCGTTCTACGAGCAGCTGACCTCGCCGGGCACGCAGCCGCCGGCCGCGCTCGTTCAGCAGCTCGCGAGCCAGGACTGGCCCGGCAACGTGCGCGAGCTGCGCAACGCGGTCGAGCGCGCGGTGCTGATGCAGGACGCCGAGCTGTGGCACGAGCTGACGGCGGAGCCGGCGACCTCGACCGAGGCCGTCTACCACTTCGACGAGGGCCTGTCGTTCCGCGCGGCCAAGGAGCGCGGCATCTCGCACTGGGAGCGCTGGTACCTCGGCGAGCTCGTGCAGCGCAGCGGCGGCAACCTGTCGAAGGCCGCGCGCGACGCGCACATGGATCGCACCCACCTGCGCGAGCTGCTGCGCAAGTACGATCTCGACAAGAAGGCCTAAGGCCCATGCCGGTCACCTAGCTGAACTGGTCGTACTCGTCCTCGTGCTCGTGCTCGATCCGGGCCGAGCACGAGTACGAGTACGAGTACGAGTACGAGTACGACGAGCGGACGCGCGGCCAAGTGACCGGCATTGGGCCTACGGCATCGTCGGGCTCGCCTCGCAGATCACCTGCGGCATGTCCTCGAGCGTGAACCCGGTCGCGACGCACATCTCGGTCGGGAACGTCAGCGCGTCGCTCGTCGTGTTGTCCCACGTGCACTGCACGTGGAACGTGTCGCCGGCGTTGACGACGAACGGCTGGCTGGTGTCCCACCGCGTCCATGGCGGGTCGAACGTCTTGTCCTTGCTCCACTGGTCATCCTGCGCGAGCAGCACCTTCGTGCCATCGGCGCGGATGACCTCGGAGAACGCGTGGCTGCCCCACTCGTGCATGTGGTTGGCCCACATGAACAGGCTCAGCTGCGACTTCGCCTGGCAGTAGCCGTCGCTCGTGTACGTGCCGCCCGCGGGGATCGAGAACATGTCGTGGTTGACGGCGATGCTGCCGGCGCCCTGCAGCGGCTGCTTCGGATCGGCGAACTTCACGTCGACGACGGACTGCCCCTCGATCGGGCTGTCGGTCGCGTTGATGTAGTGCGTGTTCGTCATCAGCGCGTGGCCCTCGGGCACGTCGAACGCCATGCCGTCGGGGAGCGCGACCGTGCTGACGCCCTCGAGGCCGACCGCGCCGACGAACGACACCGTCAGCATGTCGCGCGTCGTGCACGGCCGGCTGGTGCCGACGTCCTCGATCTCGGTGGTCGCGTAGAGCGCGACGTGGTGGCCGCCCTGCGACTGGAAGCCCTTGGTGTCGACGATCTGGCGATCGACATCCGCGGGCGCGGCGACCCACTCGCAGAACATCACGTCGCCGCCGGGATCGATCTGCGGGATCGTCGGCGTGACGTAGCGGGTGTAGCCCGCGGCCGGCGGCGGCGGCGCGAAGCCGGCGATGTAGGAGACCTCCGGCGACCCGGCGCAGCCCGCGAGCGCGGCCAGCGCGGGGATGATGAAGCGCGAGCTCATGGCCTACTCCGGGATGACGGTGGTGGTGAGCGCGTTCGCGCGCGCGGTGACGACGTGCGACACGAACGTCGCGCCCGACTTGGTCGCGGAGAGCGTGACGTCGCCGACCGGCACGTCGAGGTAGAACGCGACGCCGTCGGCGGACGTCCCGGTCGACGACGACGCCGGCGCGCCGCTGCCATCGCTGTACTTGTACGTCGACGCCGGCGAGCTCGAGATCTTGGCGCCGCTCACCGGGTTGCCCGACGCGTCGGTGAGGTTCGCGATGATCATGCCCTTGCTCGAGTCGGCCCCGGAGAACGTGAGCAGCAGGCTGAACGTGGTCGAGCTGAGCATGCTCGGCGCGACCGTCGCGTCGGCGCTCCACGGCTCGGCCGGGTAGACGTAGGTGTCGGTGTAGCCCGACTTCGTCGCCTTCAGATAGCCGTCGAACGTCGCGTCCGTGATCGTGAGCGAGTAGTTGCCCGACGCATCGCTCGTGGTCATCGCGACCGGCGTCGAGTCGTTGCCGACGGTGTACGCGGCGATCTGCACGCTGCCGAGCGCGGAGGCGCCGCTCTGGCCCTGCTCGCTGGTCTGCCCCGACAGCGTGATCTTGCCGGTCGAGCCGCCCGACCCGCCGCTCCCGCCGCCACCACCGCCGCCCCCACCACCACCACCGCCACCGCCGGGCGCGCCACCGCCGCCGCCACCGCCCATGCCGGGCGGGGCGTCGGACGCGCACGCCACCATCGAGACGACCAGGAACGAGAGCGAGAGCATCTTCAGCATCGAACGAGCCTCCTGTGGATCTGCGAGCTCACTCAGCAAGCGCGAGGCCGACGCCAACTGCCGAGAATCGCGGGCGTCCGGCCGGACGCGCCCCGAGGGCGCGCGCCGTCACCCGATGGCGACCGCCGTCGTGGGAGCGCCCCACCCGGGCGCGATCCCGGTTGCGCGAACTGTGCAATCGCGCGCCGCGCTGCACTTCTCGCTTTACGTGGCGCGCCACATCGCTACGCTCCGGCGCAGTTTTTCCGGGAGGCTTCATGGAGTCGGAGCTGAGCGCGTCCCACGATCCGGCCGACACGACCGACAAGGTGCCGCCGCTGTGGCTGGACGCTGACGAGGCGGCGCCCGCGCGGCCGTCGGCCGCGGTCACGACGCCCGTGCAGCGCCGATCGATCCCCAGCGTCGTCCGCCGCGAGCCGCGCGCGCCGCTCGCGCGAACGCCCGCGGCCACGATCCCGCCGCCCGCCGCGCCCGTGCGCGCGGCGGCGCCGAACCCGGCCCGCGCTCCTGCTCGTGCTCCCGCACCCGTTCCTGCCCCGGCGCCCGCCGCCGCGAAGCCGGCCGCGCCGTCGACCCTGCGCGATCTGGCGTACTGGAAGGCCGCCGCGAGCCCGAAGCCGGCGCCCGCCGCGAGCGGGCCGCACGTGATCGTGCGCGCGCCCGCGCGTGCCAAGCTGGACCTCGCTCCGCCGCCGGTCGCGGCCGTCGCACCGCCGCGGCTGGTCCTGCCCGCGTCTGCGCCGATCGACGTCGACATCGACGTCGCGATCGACGCGCTGACCGACGCCTCGGCGAAGGCGCCACCGGCCGCGGCGATCCCCGAGGCCTCGGCGCCGCCCGCGCCGGCCGTGCTCGAGGCGCCGCCCGCGCCCGCGCTGCTCGAGGCGCCGCCCGCGCCCGCATTGCGCGAGGCGCCGCCCGTGCCGATGCCGCGCAAGCGCCACGCGCGCAACGCCCGCGGCAAGCGCACGACCGCGCGCCGCTCGCCGCCGCGCGAGCCGGTCGCGCGCGAGCCGATCGCTCGCGAGGCCGCGCCGGTGGTCGGCGGC
>JBLMXA010000341.1:0-8770 GCA_050257515.1 Acidobacteriota bacterium
AACTGCCTGCCGTTCATCGCTGATCGGAATGTGGCAACGGCGGTAGAATCGATCGCGAACCACTTGGGAGGCGCTCGATGCAATTCGCGGTGACGTTCCGCCACATGGAACCGACCGATGCACTGAAGGCATATGCGAAAGAGCGAATGGAACGAGTTCGCAAGTACCTGCCAGATCCGATCGCCTGTCACGTCGTCCTGTCCACCGAACGTCACAACCACCGCATCGACGTCAGCTTCCAGCTCCACAACGGGCTGTCGATCGCCGGTCACGAGACCACCGAGAACATGTACAGCTCGATCGACCTGTGCATCGCGAAGATCGAGCGCCAGGTCCGCAAGTACAAGGGCAAGCTCGAGGGCATGCGCGCGCGCCCGCACGGCGTGCAGGCGCTGCCGTGGTCGCACTCGATCATCGACGAGGCGTTCCACGAGCTCGTCGAGCCGAACGGCAACGGCCACGCGAACGGCAAGGTCGCGGTCAAGCCGTCCGATGCCACGTCGTCGCCCGACTTCAAGGTGATCAAGACCGAGAAGTTCCACGCGCAGCCGATGTCGGTGTCCGACGCGATCGTCCAGCTGAACCTGCTGCACGAGCCGTTCCTCGTGTTCCGTCGCGAGGGCGACGGCGGCGTGGCCGTCGTGTACAAGCGCGAGGACGGGAGCTACGGCCTCATCGAGGCGTAACGACAGCGGGAGCGCCCCGCGCGGTCCACGATGAGACGTGGTAGGGTCGATTTCACCGCTGTATGAAGATCGTCGACCTGATCAAGCGCGACATGGTCGTTCCCGCGCTCAAGGCGACCGACAAGCGCCAGATCCTCGAAGAGCTCGCGTCGTTCATGGCCGAGCACCATCCGCGGATCGATCGTGCCGCGCTGTCACGCGTGCTGATCGAGCGCGAGCAGCTCGCGTCGACCGCGATCGGCGAGGGCGTCGCGATCCCGCACGGCAAGCTCGGCGCCGTCGGCGAGATCGTGGCGTGTCTCGGCCGGGCGCCGCAGGGCGTCGAGTTCGACTCGATGGACGGCCAGCCGACCTACCTGTTCTTCGTGCTGGTCGCGCCCGAGTCGTCGACCGGCGCGCACCTCAAGGCGCTCGCGCGGATCAGCCGCGTGTTCAAGGATCCCGAGTTCCGGCGGCGGCTGCTCGCGGCGGCCGACGCGGACACGATGTACCACGTGGTCGCGGACGAGGACGCCAAGTATTGACGGTGGTGGCGATGCGGAGGTGCTTGCTGCGCGGCCTGCGGGCTTCGTTGTCGCTCCGCTTCCGGTCCTCGCGTACGGGCGTACGCTCCGGTCCGGTTCTCGCGACGCCTCGCCGGCAGGCCTGCTCGCGGCGCACGGGAGCGCGCACACGGGGAGACGGCGCTAGATGACGGCGAGCCTGACCGTCGGCGAGTTGCTCGAGCGAGCGGAGCTCGGCGTGAGCGTCGTCGCCGGGCAGCGGGGGCTCGCGCGCACGGTCGTCGTGCCGCGGATCCAGAAGCCGGGCCTTGCGCTCACCGGCTGGCCCGAGCAGCTGCACGCCAACCGCGTGCTCGTGCTCGGTGGCACCGAGATCGACTACCTCGCCGACCACGCGGCGGCGCGCGCCGTCGGCATCGACACGCTGCTCGCGAGCGAGCCCGCGTGCGTCGTCGTGTGCCGCAACCTCGTGGCGCCGCCCGAGCTGGTGACGGCGGCCGAGACGCGCGGCGTGCCGGTGCTGGTGTCGACGCTCGTCACCGCGGACTTCATCGCCGCCGTCACCGCCTGGATGACGGACCGGCTCGCGCCGGCGATGGAGCTGCACGGCGTGCTGATGGACGTGCTCGGCATCGGCGTGCTGATGGTCGGCAAGAGCGGGATCGGCAAGAGCGAGACCGCGCTCGATCTGGTCGTGCGCGGCCATCGGCTCGTCGCCGACGACGTGATCGTCGTGCGCCGCACGCGCAACCAGCTGAGCGGCCGCGGGGCCGGGATCCTCGGCCACCACATGGAGATCCGCGGCCTCGGCATCATCAACATCAAGGACCTGTTCGGCATCTCGGCCGTGCGGCCCGCGAAGAAGATCGAGCTGCTCGTCGAGCTCCACGAGTGGGACGAGCACCACGAGTACGACCGCCTCGGCTTCGAGGAGCAGACCGAGCGGATGCTCGAGATCGAGGTCCCCAAGGTGCGGCTGCCGGTGCGCCCGGGCCGCAACCTCGCGACGCTCATCGAGGTCGCGGCGCGTAACCAACTCTTAAAGCTGCAGGGCATCCACTCGGCCCGGGCGTTTCGCGATCGTCTACACCAGGCGATGGCCGACGCCGAGCAAGCGGACGCGGTGGAGTGAGCCGCCGTGCAGATCGTCATCGTCACGGGACTGTCGGGGGCTGGCAAGAGCACGGCGCTGCGCGCGCTCGAGGACATCGAGTTCGCGTGCGTCGACAACATCCCGATCCCGCTCGTCGCCGAGCTCGTCGATCACCTCGCGCACGAGGGTGACCGCGACAAGCTCGCGATCGCGATCGACGCGCGCCAGCGCCGCAACCTGGCGGCGTGGTCGGCGGCGCTCGCGCAGCTGCGCGGGGCGGGCCACCGCCTCGAGGTGATGTTCCTCGACGCGAGCGACGAGGTGCTGCTGCGGCGGTTCTCCGAGACGCGCCGCCGCCATCCGCTGTCGGGCGACGATCTCGTCGACGGCGTGCGCCGCGACCGCGAGCTGATGGCCGAGCTGCGCAAGGGCGCGGCGGTCGTCGACACGTCGAACCTCAACATGCACCAGCTGAAGGCGATCATCCAGGATCGCTACGGCGGCACCGGCAAGCTCGCGGTGACGATCGTCTCGTTCGGCTTCAAGCACGGCCTGCCGCTCGAGTTCAACCTCGTGTTCGACGTACGGTTCCTGCCCAACCCGCACTTCGAGCCCTCGCTCACGCACCTCGACGGCCGCGACCCCGAGGTCGCGAAGTTCGTGTTCGGCGCGGAGGGCACCGAGCTGGTGCGCCAGGTCGAGAGCCTGCTGCGGTTCGCGCTGCCGCAGTTCCAGCAGGAGGGCAAGCTCTACGTCACGATCTGCGTCGGCTGTACGGGCGGCCGGCACCGCTCGGTGGCGGTCGTCGAGGAGCTGCGCCGCCGGCTCGGCGGCGAGTGGGATATCCTGGTGCGTCACCGCGACGTCGAGCGAGGGGAGTGATGGTGGAGCGCACGGTCAAGATCCAGAACGAGCTCGGGCTGCACGCGCGTGCCGCGACCAAGCTCGTGCAGCTCGCGTCGAAGTACCCGTGCGAGGTCACGCTGACGAAGGACGGTCACGAGGTCAACGGCAAGAGCATCATGGGCGTGCTGATGCTGGTCGCGAGCAAAGGCTCGACGGTGCTGATCCGAGCGAAGGGCGATCGCGAGGCCGAGGCCGTCGAGGCGATCGTCGCGCTCGTCGACGACAAGTTCGGCGAAGGGAAGTGACGTGGCGGACGCGCGGCAAGAGCTCCGGCGAACCGGGCTCGGCGTGTCGCCGGGGATCGCGTTCGGCCGCGCGTACCTGATCGGCAAGGACACGCTCAAGGCGCCGCGCCATCACATCGAGGCCGACGACATCGACACCGAGGTCGCCCGCCTCTACAAGGCGATCGCGGCGAGCGACAAGCAGCTCGCGAAGATCAAGGAGAAGCTCGCGTCCGAGAACGAGAGCGACTACCACATCATCACCGCGCACCAGATGATGCTGCACGACGAGCACCTCGTCGGCGCGGCGGTCAACTACATCCGCGACGAGAAGATCAACGCCGAGTGGGCGCTGCGCCGCGCCGTCGACGACATCCGCGCGGTGTTCGATCAGATCGAAGATCCGTACCTGCGCGAGCGGCGCAGCGACGTCGAGTACGTGTTCCAGCGCGCGCTGCGCAACCTGCTCGGCCGCGAGACCGGCCCGCTGCAGCCGCCGCCCGACGCGATCGTCGTCGCGTACGACCTGTCGCCGGCCGACACCGCGACCTTGCACAAGGCGGCGGTCGCCGGGCTCATCACCGACGCCGGCGGCAAGACGAGCCACACCGCGATCATCGCGCGCGCGCACGAGATCCCGGCCGTCGTCGCGCTCGAGACGATCACCGAGCAGGTCGAGAGCGATGACCTCCTGCTGATCGACGGCTCGACCGGCGTCGTCATCGTCAACCCGTCGCCGACGACGGTCGCCCAGTACCGCGAGGAGCAGCGCCGCCAGGTCGCGGCCGGCGCGCAGCTCCACGCGATGCGCGAGCTGCCCGCGCGCACCGTCGACGGCCAGGACGTGCTGCTGCTCGCGAACATCGACGGCCCGGACGAGCTCGAGGACGCGCTCGAGTACGGCGCGATGGGCGTCGGCCTGTTCCGCACCGAGTACCTGTTCATGATGGGCCAGCTCCCCGACGAGGAGCGCCACTTCCAGACCGCGGTGTCCGTGCTGCAGAAGCTGCAGGGCAAGACCGCGACGATCCGCACGTTCGATCTCGGCAGCGACAAGATCGCGAAGTTCCTCGAGCAGGCCGAGCTCAACGAGGCCAACCCGGCGCTCGGCCTGCGCTCGACACGGCTGTGCCTGTCCGAGCTCGGCCGCGAGCTGTTCCGGGCGCAGCTGCGCGGCCTGCTCCGCGCGTCGGCGCACGGCCCGCTGAAGCTGATGTTCCCGATGATCTCGGGCGTCGCCGAGCTGCGCGCGGTCAAGACGATCGTCGGCGACGTCATGGACGAGCTGCGCGGCGAGGGCGCGGCGTTCGACGAGGACATCGAGCTCGGCATCATGATCGAGATGCCGTCGGCCGCGCTCACCGCGGACCTGCTCGCGAAGGAGTGCGACTTCTTCTCGATCGGCACGAACGACCTCATCCAGTACACGATGGCGGTCGACCGCGTGAACGAGTACGTCAGCTACCTCTACGAGCCGCTGCACCCGTCGCTGATCCGGCTGATCGCCGAGGTCGTGCGCGCCGGCAAGGCGGCGAACGTGCCGGTCGCGGTGTGCGGCGAGATGGCCGGCGAGCCGATGATCGCGCCGGTGCTCGTCGGCCTCGGCCTGCGCCAGCTGTCGATGAGCGCGGTGTCGATGCCCGAGGTCAAGGCGGCGATCCGCGAGATGAACAGCCCCGAGACCGAGGCGCTCGTCGCGCGGATCCGCGATCTGCCGACGACCGCCGACGTGCGCGCCGTCGTCACCGACTACGTGTTCGGGTTGATGGCGCCGAAGAAGCAGGCGTAGCTGCTACCATCGCGATCATGCGGATCGCGCTGGTGCTCGCGCTGCTCGCCGGAGCGTGTGCCGACGATTCGTGCCCGGCGCCGAGTCGTCCGGCGTACACGTGCGACCCGATCCCGGCTGGCTCCTCCGGGTGCGTCGGTGGTTGCTACGTCAGCGGCGGCCCGCCGGCGACGGACCACGACAAGACGTTCCCGATCGGCTGCGACACGACGCTCGCGTATTGCTCGCGGCGCTACCAGGGCGAAGCTCAGGTCTGCACGTGCATGCCGACCAACGACGGAATCGTGTGGGTGCCGCTCCTGTAGCGGTGGCGGCTGCGTCCCGGTGATACCCTCGGGCGCAGTCCCTAGAATGTGGTCGCGCGCACGTACCTGGGTCCTCGCCGCGGCAATCGCGCTCGTCACGATCCGCTCCGCCCGTGCCGGCGATCCGCTGCGCGTGTGGCGCACGATCGAGACCGATCACTTCATCATCTACTACTGGGAGCCGCTCGACGACGCCGCGCGGCGCGTCGCGGTCGCGGCCGAGCACGCGCACCGCACGCTCGCCGTCGCGCTCGATCACGTGCCGGCCGAGAAGACGCTGATCTTCCTCGCCGACGACACCGACGACGCGAACGGCTTCGCGGGCGTGCTGCCGCGCAACGCGATCCAGCTGTACGCGACGGGCCCGTCGTCGTTCTCCGAGCTCGACGATCACGACGACTGGCTGTACGGCCTCGTCGCGCACGAGTACACGCACATCGTCCACCTCGACACGATGGCGGGGCTGCCGAACATCTACAACTCGATCTTCGGCAAGACGTGGGCGCCGAACCAGGTGATGCCGCGGTGGGTGATCGAGGGCATCGCGGTCTACGAGGAGTCGAAGCGCTCGGCCGGCGGCCGCAACCGCGGCACGCGGTTCGACTCGATCATCCGGATCGCGCGCCACGCACACCAGGACCTGCGGCTCGACGAGGTCTCGGGCGCGCCGCGCCGCTACCCGCAGGGCAACGCGGTCTACGTGTATGGCTCGCACTTCTTGAACTACGTGTTCGATCGCTTCGGCGACGACACGCTGCGCGCGATGTCGCACGTCTCCGGCGCGTACGCGCCGCCGTTCGCGGTGAACCGCCAGATCGCGAAGGTCGTCGGCCGCCCGTTCACCGAGCTCTACGACGACTGGAAGGACTACCTGCGCGATCGCTACGGCATGCAGGAGATGGCGGCCGAGCGCCGCGGGCTCGCCGAGGGCCGCCAGCTCACGACGAGCGCGCTGACCAACGTGCAGGCGCACTACTCCGCCGACGGCCGCGAGCTGTACTGGTACCAGTACGACGGCTACTCGCTGCCGGTGATCCGCGCGATGCCGATCGGCACCGACAGCTCGCGCGCGCACGACATCGTGCAGCTCGACGGCATGGCGTTCTACGATCTGCTCCCCGATGGCTCGGTGATCTACGAGCAGGGCCGCCAGTTCCGCCGCGTCTACTCGTTCGAGGACATCTTCCGGTGGGATGCCCGCACGCACCAGACCGTGCGGCTCACCCACGGCCGCCGCGCGCGCGATCCGGCGATCTCGCCCGACGGCCGGCGCATCGCGTTCTCGATGAACGAGCACTCCGAGAGCGTGCTCGCGGTGATGCCCGCGGTGCCCGACGCGCCGGAGTCGATCGTGTGGCGCGGCCAGCGCTACGACCAGGCGTACCAGCCCGCGTGGTCGCCCGATGGCTCGAAGCTCGCGTTTTCCGCGTGGCGGAAAGGTGGGTTCCGAGACATCCTGGTCGTCGAGCTCGCGTCGGGCCACGTCGACGAGCTCACGCACGACCGCGCGATCGATCAGTCGCCGGCGTGGTCGGCCGACGGTCGCTACGTGTTCTTCGACAGCGATCGCACCGACGGGATCACGAACATCTTCGCGTACGACACCGTCGAGCACGCGACGTACCAGGTGACGAACGTGCTCGGCGGCGCGTTCCAGCCCAAGCCGTCGCCCGACGGCACGCGGCTCGCGTTCGAGTCCGAGGTGCCCGCCGGCGGCTACGACATCTACGAGATCCCGCTCGACCGCGCGCGCTGGCTGCCCGGGCGCGACTACGTCGACGACAAGCCGCCGCCGATCGACGTGCGCGACGACGAGGCGTGGGTCAGCGCGCCCAGGCCGTATCGCGCGGTCGAGACGCTCGCACCGCAGACGTGGACCGGCACGCTCGACATGTCGTCGAACAGCGCGACGCTGTCGACCGGCGGCGGCGACGCGGTCGGGCTCCACTCGTACTCGCTCGCGCTCGGCATGGACACGTCGACGGGCGACACCGACGTCGGCGCGTCGTACAGCTACTCCGGCTGGCGGCCGGGGATCCGGCTCGCCGGCGCGCGCACGCTCGTCGATCGCGGCGGCTGGCGCGTCGACGGCGTGAACAAGACGTACACCGAGGAGGACTGGGCCGGCACGATCGCGCTCGCGCTGCCGCTCGAGTCGCGCCCGAGCTCGAGCTGGTCGCTGCAGTTCGACTACAGCGCGGACTGGTTCCGGCTCGTCCACGCGCCGGAGATGACGGTCGACCCCAACCAGCGGGTGCCGAGGCACCCGCCGACCGATTACGTCGAGGCCGGCGTCGGCTCGCGGCTCGTGTTCTCGAAGGTACGCTCGCAGACGTTCTCGCTCGGCGCGACCGACGGCTTCGACGCGAGCGTCGCCGTCCGCATGGATCACCCGGCGTTCGGCTCGGCGAACAAGGCGGTCACCGTCACGTACGGCGTCGACGCGTTCCAGAAGCTGTGGGGCAAGACGCCGGTGCTCGCGATGCGCCTCGTCGGCGGCGTGCGCGCGGGTGACCTGTTCCGCCCGGGCGGCTTCGCGCTCGGCGGCGTGCCGGCGCAGGACGTCGCGATGTCGGTCGTCAACTCGACGCGCGCGGCGGCGATCGGCTACCTCCACGGCTACCCGGCGCGCACGCTGGTCGGCAACCAGTACCACCTGCTGAACCTCGAGTACCGTCAGGAGCTGTGGGAGGTCGAGCATGGCATCAGCTCGCTTCCGATCTATTTTCGCCGCGTGCACCTCGCGCTGATGACCGACCTCGCGACCGCGTTCGACCGCGAGCTCGACGTCCACAACGACGTGCGGCTCGCGCTCGGCGCGGCGCTCCGGCTCGACGCGTTCTTCGGCTACTTCGTGCCGGGCACGTTCGAGCTCGGCTACGCGCGCGGCGTCGTGCAGGGCGGCGTCGACGAGACCTGGTTCTTGCTGACGGGGAGCCTGTGACCGCGCAGGGCAAGCTCGTCGGTGGTGAGGTCGCGGTCGAGGTCGCGCGCCAGCTCGCCGAGCCGATCCGCGCGCTGCGCGATCGCCTCGGCCTCGTCGTCGATCACCTCGAGCGCCACGTCGCGACGTCGACCGGGCCGACGCCGTACCCGTGGCGGCAGCTGCAGTCGCTGCGCCAGGACCTCGCCGCCGCGTACCTCGAGGCGACGCAGCTCGCGCGCCGGCTCGACGAGCTGGATCGTGCGCTCCACGACGCCGCGCTGGCCTGGTTCGATCTCGCGGCCGCGGTCGACCTAGGCCTGCGCCTCGCCGGCCATCAC
>JBLMXA010000342.1:0-4779 GCA_050257515.1 Acidobacteriota bacterium
GGATCTACCACAGGTTCTAGGGCGTCGAGTCGAGCATCGCGAGACCCTTGAACGCGGCCTCGCGCGTGCGCACGAAGCCGCCGGTGCGCCGCGACTCGAGCGCCTTGCGGCCGGGACCGCCAGCGCGCTTGGCGCCGAGCATGCCGATGCCGATCGCCGAGTTGACCTGGACGTTCTCCGCCGGGCTCTCGATCGCGTCGAGCAGGATCTCCTGCGCGTCGGGCAGCGCCTTGATCAGCTCGAGGATGCGGCGCGCGTGGGTGCCGTCGTCGGTCTCGAGGCCCTTGAGCAGCGCGGTCAGCACCTTTGCCTTGCGCGACGCGAGCACCGGCGCGACCGCCGCCGCGACGGTCTCGTCGCCGCGCAGCGCGCCGACGAGCGACTCGGCGACCTCGCGCACGGCGTCGTCGCCGAGCTTGTCGAGCGCCTGCGCCGCGACGATGCGGCAGCGCGGCTCGTCGTCGCGCAGCAGCACCGACAGCGGCAGCGCCGCGCCGCGCGCGTTCGCGCCGACCGCACCGAGCGCGACCGCCGCGTTGCCGCGGACGAGCCCGCGCCCGTCGGTGAGGTACGCGATCAGATCGCCGACGTCGAGCTTGCTGCCGTCGCCGAACGCCGCCGGCTCGAGCGGCTTGGTCTCGAAGCCATCGACCGCGATCACGGCCGGGCCGGTCTTCTTCGGACCGTCGAGCGCCTCGAGCGCCTTGAACACGGCCTCGCGCGTGCGCACGTCGCCGCCGGTGCGCCGGCTCTCGAGCGCCTTGCGGCCCTTGCCGACCTTCTTCGGGCCGAGCATGCCGAGCGCGAGCGCCGCGTTGACCTGCGTGTTGACCGCCGGGCTCTCGATCGCGTCGCACAGGATGTCGACCGCGTCCTCGAACACGTTCAACAGCTCGGCGACGCGGCGCGCCTGCGCCGGCTTGTCGGTCTCGAGCCCGCGCACGAGCGCGCCGATCATCTTCGCCTTGCGCGCGCGCAGCACGCTCTGGCAGGTCTCGGCGACCTTGTCGTCGCCATCGCCGAGCGCGCCGACGAGATCGTCGGCGGTGTCGGCGACGACCTGATCGCCGAGCTTGTCGATCGCCTGCGCCGCGGCGAGCCGCACGCGCGGCGAGTCGTCGCGAAGGAGCACGCCGAGCGAGCGCGCGGCACCCGCGGCCGCCGCGCCGAGCGTCGCGAGCGCACCGGCGGCGTTCGCGCGGACGACGTCGCGGCCGTCCTGCAGGTACTGGATCAGATCGGCGACGCCGACCTTCTCGCTGTCCGCCTTGCCCTTGTCGAGCTCCGCCGCCGCGAGGAACCGCGCCTCGAAGCCGTCGATCGCGACCGGCCTGGGACCGACCGCGCCGCGCGGGTCGAGCGTCTCGAGCGCCTCGCGCACCGCCGCGCGCGTGCGCGCGTCGCCGCCGGTGCGCGAATCGAGCAGCAGCTGCTTGTGCGCGCCGATCCGCGCGTTGCCGAGCAGGCCGAGCGCGAGCGCCGCGTTGACCTGGACGTTGACCGCCGGGCTCTTGAACGCCTCCGCGAGCAGCGCCGGCGCGTTCGCCAGCTTGGCCGCGAGCTGGCCGACGCGGCGGCCGCCCATCTCGCTGCCGGTCTCGAGGCCCTTGATCAGCGCCTCGGCGGCGGTGTCGCCCCACGACTCGAGCGTCGCGAACGCGGCCTCCCACACCTCTTCCTCGGCGTCGCCGAGCGCGCCGCACAGATCCGGCGCCGCGTCGATCGCGCTCTTGCCGATCTTGCCGAGCGCCTTCGCCGCCTCCATGCGCACCGCCGGCGCGCTGTCGCGCAGCAGCAGGCCGATGCTCTTCGCCGCGCGCGCCGCCTTGTCGCCCTTGATCGCGAGCGCGCGCGCGCCGTTGATCTTGACGTGGTTCCGGCCGTCCTGGAGCGCGTAGATCATGCCGTCGACGTCGATGTCCTTCTCGTACTCGCCGAGCTCGCTGTTCGACAGCTTGCGCGCCTCGAAGTCCGGGATGTTCTTCGGCAGCGCGTCGACGGCGATGACCTTCTCGCGCGCGACGACCTGCAGCATCGCCTTCTTCGCGGCGGTGCGGACGTCGGGCACCGGATCGTTGGCCTCGAGCGCGGTCAGCGCGGCCATCGCGGTGTCGAAGTCGGTCTTGCCGAGCTTGCCGAGGCCGGCGACCGCGTTGACGCGCACGCGGATCGTGTCGTGCTTGGTCGCCTTCGCGAGCAGCGCGATGCCGGCCTTGTCGAGCAGCGCGGCCGCCGCGACCACCGACTTCATCGCGACCTCGAGCGGCACGTCGAGCGCCGAGGCGAGCTCGTCATCGGCGATGCCGCGCAGCTCGGCGAGCGCGCCGACGAGCTTGTCGACGACCTCGGCCGACGCGGTCTCGGTCGCCTGCACGATCTGCGGCACGAGCGCCTTCGCCGCCGCGCCGAGCCGCGCGAACGCCTCGGCCGCGGCGGTCGCGGCCATCGCCTCGCTGTCGCGCAGCTGGGTGACGAGCCCCTCCGCGACGTGGCCTGCCGCGGCGAGCGCGAGCGCCGCGTTGGCGCGGACGTGCGCGCGGCCGTCGCGCAGCATGCCGAGCAGCTCGCCGATCTCGAACTTGTAGCCGGCGAGCTCCTCGAAGCGCAGCCGGCGCTCGTCGAGTGCGGGCGGCGGGCCGCCGGCGGGCTTGCCCGCGGGCTTCGCGGCCGCCGCGGGAGCGGGCTTGGACTCATCCTTCTTCGGCTGCGACGCAGGCTTTCCAGCTTCTTCCGTCATGGCACCCCGGCCCGCTTCGTATCATGAAGCTGCGCGCGGCGGCTTGCCGCTGTCTACCGGCGCGATCCCGCCGGTGATGCCGTTAACGTGGGTCATGCGCGCGCTCGCGATCGTCGTCGTCTGGCTCGCCGGGTGCTCGTTCGCGTTCGTCGAGGCGCCATCGCCGGGCGCAATTCCCGCGGCGAGCTGCACCGACGGCTACGTGTTCCCGGCGATCGACACCGCGCTCGCCGGCGGCCTCGTGGTCGCCGGCATCGCTGGGGTGACCTACAAGGGCGACGGCAACAGCTCCGAGTACAACAACGCGATCTCGGTGCCGTTCGCACACATCGGCGGCGTCGCGGCGCTCGCTGCCGCGCTCGGCATCGGCATCTCGGCGGTCACCGGCTACCGCGACGTCGCGCGCTGCCGCGAGCTCCACGCGCGGTAGCGTAACGCGTCGCGTAAGCTACTGTACAAGCACGGCTTTTAGCATGCTTGTTAGCACTCGCCATCAGGGGTTGCCAACGTGCGGGACGGTGTTTATAGGTACCCACCATGAAGATCCGTCCTCTGCACGATCGAATTCTGGTCAAGCGTCTCGAAGAGGAGACCAAGACCTCCGGTGGTCTGTTCATCCCCGACTCGGCCAAGGAGAAGCCGATCCAGGCCAAGGTCATCGCCGTCGGCGCCGGCAAGCGCGACAAGGACGGCAAGCTGATCTCGCTCGAAGTGAAGAGCGGCGATCGCGTGCTGTTCAGCAAGTACAGCGGCACCGAAGTGAAGATCGACGGCGAAGAGCACCTCATCCTGCGCGAGGACGACCTCCTCGCGGTCCTCGACTGAAAGCAACAAAGGAAACGCACATGGCTGCCAAGGAAATCATCTTTTCGTCGAGTGCCCGCGCGGAGATCGCGAAGGGCCTCAACCAGCTCGCCAACGCCGTCAAGGTCACGCTCGGCCCGCGCGGCCGTAACGTCGTGATCGAGAAGTCGTGGGGCGCTCCCACGGTCACCAAGGACGGCGTCACCGTCGCCAAGGAAGTCGAGCTCGAGAGCAAGTTCCAGAACATGGGCGCGCAGATGGTGAAGGAGGTCGCGTCGAAGACCTCCGACGTCGCCGGCGACGGCACCACCACCGCGACCGTGCTCGCGCAGGCGATCTACAACGAGGGCGCCAAGCTCGTCGCCGCCGGCCTCAACCCGATGGACCTCAAGCGCGGCATCGACGCGGCCGTCCAGTCGGTCGTCGAGCAGATCAAGGCGATGTCGACGCCCACCAAGGGCAAGGACGACATCGCGCAGGTCGGCACGATCAGCGCCAACGGCGACGCCGAGATCGGCAACATGATCG
Organism: Acidobacteriota bacterium; assembly: GCA_050257515.1. Classification (GTDB taxonomy): domain Bacteria; phylum Myxococcota_A; class Polyangia; order Haliangiales; family Haliangiaceae; genus JABFXX01. Next base: position 4,070 of record JBLMXA010000342.1, read on the forward strand.
CCGAGGCGATGAAGAAGGTCGGCAAGGAAGGCGTGATCACGGTCGAGGAGGCCAAGACGCTGACCAGCGAGCTCGACGTCGTCGAGGGTATGCAGTTCGACCGCGGCTACCTGTCGCCGTACTTCGTGACCGACAGCGAGCGCATGGAGTGCGTGCTCAACGACTGCTTCATCCTCTCGCACGAGAAGAAGATCTCGAACATGAAGGACCTCCTGCCGGTGCTCGAGCAGGTGGCCAAGCAGGGCAAGCCGCTGCTGATCATCGCCGAGGACGTCGACGGCGAGGCGCTCGCGACGCTCGTCGTCAACAAGCTGCGCGGCACGCTTCAGGTGTGCGCGGTCAAGGCGCCGGGCTTCGGTGATCGCCGCAAGGCGATGCTGCAGGACATCGCGTCGCTGACCGGCGGCCAGGCGGTGACCGAGGATCTCGGCCTCAAGCTCGAGAACCTCACGCTGGCCGATCTCGGCCGCGCGAAGAAGGTCCAGATCGACAAGGACAACACGACGATCATCGAGGGCGCGGGCAAGAAGGACGCGATCGATGCGCGCGTGAAGACGATCCGCCGCGAGATCGAGGAGACCACCTCGGACTACGACCGCGAGAAGCTCCAGGAGCGCCTCGCGAAGCTGGTCGGCGGCGTCGCGGTCATCCGCGTCGGCGCGGCGACCGAGGTCGAGATGAAGGAGAAGAAGGCCCGCGTCGAGGACGCG
>JBLMXA010000343.1:0-2582 GCA_050257515.1 Acidobacteriota bacterium
GGTGTCGGCTCGTTCGCGGCCGAGGCGCTCGTGCGCAGCGGCGTGGGCCGCGTGATCCTCGTCGACTACGACCGGATCTGCGTGACCAACGTGAACCGCCAGCTGCACGCGGTGAAGGGCACGCTCGGCAAGCCGAAGGCCGCGGTGATGGCGGAGCGGCTGCGCGCCGTGAACCCCGACGCGGTGATCGAGGCGCGCGGCGAGTTCTATGGCGCGGAGACGTCGGCGCGGCTGCTCGTGCCCGAGCCCGACGTCGTGGTCGACGCGATCGACAACATGGCGGCGAAGATGCACCTGATCGCGCTGTGCGTGCGCGATCGCCTGCGGCTGGTGTCGGCGATGGGCGCCGCCGCGCGCCTCGATCCGACCGCGGTGCGCGTCGCCGACCTGTCGTTCACGAAGGTCGATCCGTTCGCGCGCGCGCTGCGCCACAACCTGCGCAAGAAGCACGGCCTCGACTTCACGCGGCCCACCGGCGTCTACGCGGTGTACTCCGAGGAGGCGCCGCGCCCCCCGGTGTCGCTCGCGTACGACGACGGCGCGTTCCGCTGCGTGTGCCCGGGCGGCCACAACGGCGTCAACGACTGCGAGCACAAGAACCGCGTCGAGGGCTCGGTCGCGTTCGTGCCGAGCGTGTTCGGCATGACGCTCGCGTCGCTCGCGGTCAAGCTGCTCGTCGGCCTGCCGTGCGCGGCCTGATCGTCGCGGCCGCGCTCGCCGCGTGCTCGCGCGCACCCGCAGCCGAGCACGGCACGGCCGACGACCTCGCGGCGTACCTGCGCACGGTCGCCGGCGCCGACCGCGCGACCCGCGAGCACGAGGTCGCGAGCTGGCAGCTCGGCGAGCAGGCGTGGAATCGCACGGTCGTCGAGCCGTTTCGCGGCCTGTACACCGACTACGCGCGCGGCTTCGATGCCGCGACGGCGCCGCTCGCCGCCCAGCTCGCCGCGCGCGGCACGATCACGGCGCGCCGCCACTTCGCCGACGATCCGCGCCTCACGCTCGCGCAGGGCCGGCTGCGCTGGACCGTGCCCGTGATGTACCCGAGCGCGGTCGCCGAGCTCGCCGGCGCACCGATCGACACCGTCTTCGTGTTCGACGGCGATCGCTGGCGCGCGCTCGCCGGCGTCGACGCGCTCGTGCTCGCGCGCGCTCGCGCGCTCGACGCAGGCTGCGGCGAGCTGCTCGCGCGCGCGGGCCGCGACGATCGCTGCTCGCAGGTCGGCTGGGTGATCGCCGATGCCGCGCTACGCGGCGAGCGCGCGCGGTTCGATCACGCGTGCACCCTCGCCGTGGGCCTGTGTGGCAAGCCGTCGCGGTGAAGCTACGGCTTGCAGTAGCCCTTCATGTTGCACTTCTGGCCCGACGAGCCCGTCGGGCAGGTCGGATCGGTGCCGCCGAGCACGGTGCACTTCTGCGAGCACACCGAGTAGCCGAGCATGTCGAACGAGTTCGTGCAGATGCCGCTCATGCACTCCGTCGACATGTCGCTCGGGGTCACGCACGTCGCGCCGAACGCCTGATTCGACGGTGCATCGGGAGGACCCTTCGGCGTGCTCCCCGAGCAGCCGGCCAGCGCGAGCACCGCAACCACGAGGTACTTGTGCATGCCTCCACGGTAACTGATACGGTGCGCGGCACGCCATGCCCGCGCTCTTTCAGCGCCTCTTCGTAGCTAACCGTGGCGAGGTCGCGGTCCGGGTCGCGCGCGCGTGCGATGCGCTCGGGATCACGCCGGTGTTCGCCGTCAGCGAAGCCGATCGTGATGCGCCCTACACGCGCGGCCGCGAGACCGTCGTGCTCGGCCCCGGCCGCGCGTCGGAGAGTTACCTCGATGTAACAAGGGTCGTGCAGGCCGCGGTCCAGGCGCGCTGCTCGGCGCTTCACCCGGGCTGGGGCTTTCTGTCCGAGAACCCGCTGCTCGCGACGTTGTGCGCCCAGCACGGCGTCACGTTCGTCGGCCCGCCGCCCCAGGTGACGGCGATGATGGGCAGCAAGACCCGCGCGAAGGCGGCGATGCGCGCCGCCGGGCTCGCGGTGATCCCCGGCAGCGACGGCGTGCTCGCGTCGCTCGACGAGGCGAGCCGCATCGCCGGCGAGGTCGGGTTTCCGGTGCTGTTCAAGGCCGAGAACGGCGGCGGCGGCCGAGGCATGCGCATCGCGCGCTCGGCGGCCGAGGTCGAAGGCGCGTTCAACGAGGCGAAGGCCGAGGCACGCGCGGCGTTCGGCGGCGATCGCGTCTATCTCGAGCGGCTGATCGAGGGCGGCCGGCACGTCGAGATCCAGGTGTTCGGCGACCGCTACGGCCGCGCGGTCAACTTCGGCGAGCGCGACTGCACGGTGCAGCGCAACCACCAGAAGCTCGTCGAGGAGAGCCCCTCTCCCGCGCTGTCGCCCGAGCTGCGCGCGCGCACGTGCGAGGCGGCGGCGCGCGCGGCCGCGCGCATCGGCTACGCGTCGGCGGGCACGATGGAGATGCTGCTCGGGCCCGACGGCACGCTGCGGTTCATGGAGATGAACTGCCGGCTCCAGGTCGAGCACACGGTCAGCGAGATGCGAAGCGGCAAAGATCTCGTGATCGC
>JBLMXA010000344.1:0-4257 GCA_050257515.1 Acidobacteriota bacterium
CGAAGAACACGGTGGCGATGACGGCCGAGATGAAGACGATCTCGATGAACTCGGCGAGGAAGAACATGCCCCAGCGGATGCCGGAGTACTCGACGAAGTAGCCGATGATCTCGGGCTCGCCCTCGGGGATGTCGAACGGCGCGCGCTTGGTCTCGGCGATCGCGGCCGTGAAGAACAGCACCAGGCCGACGGGCTGCCACAGCCAGAGCCAGTTGAGCGGGTTGGCCGCCGACATCGACGCCGTCGCACCGTTCGCCGCGATCGCGCCCGGCTCGAGCGTACCGGTGACGAGGAACGCGCCCATCAGCGACAGGCCCATCGCGACCTCGTAGCTCATCATCTGCGACGAGCTGCGCAGGCCGCCGAGCAGCGCCCACTTGTTGTACGACGCCCAGCCGGCGATCGTGCCGCCGTAGTTCGCGAGCGTGAGCACCGCGAAGTAGAAGATCAGGCCGTAGTCGATCGAGAAGATCTGCATCCGGATCGCGTCGGCGAACACCGGATCGTTCGGCTGCGTCGCGAGCACGTACGGGTCGAGCACGTGCGTGAACGCGTGCGGGTAGATCGTCGGGCCGAACGGGATGATGCAGAACGCGATCAGCACCGGCGCGAGCGCGAGCACCGGCGCGAGCGCGAACAGCCCGCGGTGCACGTTCGCGGGGATGAAGTCCTCCTTGAAGATCATCTTCAAGGCGTCGGCGACGAAGTGGAGGATGCCCTTGAGCTTGATCGGGCCGATGTTGGCGCGGTTGGGCCCCAGGCGGTCCTGCATCATCGCGCTCTGCCGGCGCTCCGCCCACGTCAGCAGCGACGCGAGCGGCATCACCAGCACGAACACGAGGAACAGCCACTTGACCGCCGGGAAGTCGAGGATCGCGTACAGGGTGCTCATCGCTTAGCCTCGGCTCCCTGCAAAGCGGAGCTGGAGCGGGCGCGCCTCGCGCACCCACGTCAGGTCCTTCCAGGCGGGCACCGCCGCGATCATGTCCTTGAACACGTCGCGCGGGTGAGCCCACGTGCGCTTGACGCCGGTCGCGTTGCCGAGCCGCACGATCGCCTCCCACGCGGGGATCGCGGTGCCGGCCGGCGAGAACGCCGCGTGCATCCGCTGCACCATGCCCTGGGCGTTCGTGATCGTGCCGGCGTTCTCCGCCCACGCGGCCGCCGGCAGCGCGATGGCCTTGGGGCTCGTCGCCGGGCCGCGTTCGTGCGCCGAGATCGAGATCACCTCGAGCTCGGCGAGCTTGCCCGGCTCGAGGCCGGGGAGCACGTCGCCGAGCACGACGAGCGCGCGCAGCGTCGGCGGCAGGTTGCGCGCGAGCTCGAGCGACGGCGCGGCCTGCAAGCCGAGGCCCTCCGCGATCGCCTTGACGCCCGCGCTGTTCGGGTTGACGTCGGCGACGCGCAGCTTGCCGTCGGCGCGCGCCGGCACCGGCGGCTTGCCGGCGGCGAACACGTGCCACGCGCCCCAGTCCTTCGCGAGCTTGGCGAGCGCGAAGTTGTCCTCGTTCGAGTGCAGCGACGACAGCACGACGCCGATCGTCGACGGATCCTTGAGGAACACGCCGAGCCGCTTGGCCGCGGCGGTGATCGCCTTGTCCCAGCTCGCCGGCAGGCCCTCGATCAGCGGCGCCGCGAGCCGCTGCTCGCGCAGGTCGTGGTACGTGAACCGCCCCTCGTCGCACATCCAGTACTTGTTGACGTCGGGGTTGTGGCGCGGCACGAGCCGCCACGCGCGGGCGTTCTTGTGGTGGATCTCGATGTTGCAGCCGGTCGCGCAGCCGTTGCACACGCTCGGCGTCGCCTCGAGCTCCCACGCGCGCATCGTGAACCGGAAGTCCTTCGCGGTGAGCGCACCGACCGGGCACACGTCGACGGTGTTGAGCGAGTACGGGTTGTCGAGCTGCTCGCCCGGCGCGATCGTCAGCAGCTCGTGATCGCCGCGGTTGACGAACTCGAGCTGGTGCTGGCCGGCGACCTCGTCGCACGTGCGGATGCAGCGCGAGCACAGGATGCAGCGCTCCTGGTCGAGCACGATGTGCGGGCCGATGTCGACGACCTTCGCCTTGTGCACCTTCGGCGTATCGACGCGCGAGTTCGCGTTGTCGTGGTCGAAGTACAGCTTCTGCAGCGTGCACTCGCCGGCCTTGTCGCAGATCGGACAGTCGATCGGATGGTTGACGAGCGTGAACTCGAGCTGCTGCTGGCGCGCGAGCGTCGACTGCGGGTCGGTCGTGTGGACGACCATGCCCTCGGCGACGATCTGCTGGCAGCTCGGCTGCAGCTTCGGGTTCTTCTCGATCGAGACCAGGCACTGCCGGCACTGCGCGACGACCGGAAGCCCCGGGTGGTAGCAGAACGCGCTGATGTCGAACCCGAGCGTGCGCGCGGCCTCGAGCACGTTGGTGCCCTTGGGGACGGTCACGCTGTGGCCGTCGATCGTTAACGTGACGGTGTCGCTCACTGGCACCCCTTCGCAAGCGGGTTGTCGAGGCACTCCTTGGAGACGGTCACGCCCTTCGCGCGTTCGGCCTTCGCCGCCGCGGCCTTCGCCTCGGCGATCTTCGCCTCGAGCTCGGCCTTCTGCTTCCTCAGCTCGTCGAGCGCGGTCTTCGCCTTCGTGCGCTCGGCCTCGGTCGTCGCCTTCGCGATCTGGTCGACCGCGGCGTCGACCTTCGCGTCGAGGTCCTCGAGGTCCTTCTGGACCTGCATCACCTGATCCTGCGCAGACTTCGCCGCCTCCATCGCGCTGTGCGCCGCCTGCTCGGCGGCTTGCTTGGCCTTGACCGCCTCGTCCATCGCCTTCTGCGCCTCGGCCTCGACGCCGGTCGGCGCGGGCGCGGGCGCGGGCGGTGCAGGCGCCGCGGGCGCCGACGAGCCAGCCGCGGGCGCGGGCTGGTCCGTCTTCTTCGAGCACGCCGCGGCGAGCAGCGCGAGCGCGAGCGCGAGGTGCTTGGTCATGGGCACTGTTCCCCGTGAAGACGCATCGCGATCGGCAGAACGCTCGCGCTCTGATGACGGCGAGCGAGGAACCTCGCCGGCGAGGCGGAGCGAGAACCGGACCGGAGCGACCGACCGGTCGCGAGGACCGGAAGCGGAGCGACAACGACGCCGGCGAGGTCCGCAGCCGCCGGCATCATTTGTCGCACTCCCCGCCGATCATATTGATCATCCCGAAGATCGGCACGACGTCCGCGATCAGGTGGCCGAGGATCAGCTGCGGGGCGGTCGACAGGTGCACGAAGCTCGGCGACCGCACGTACGCCTTGTACGGGCGGCCGGTGCCGTCGGCGACGACGAAGAAGCCGAGCTCGCCGTTGCCGCCCTCGACGAACGCGTAGGCCTCGCCGGCCGGGACGCGGATGCCGTCCATGATGTGCTTGAAGTGGCGGATCATCGACTCGATCGTGTTGTAGACGTCGCGCTTGGGCGGCAGCGCGACGCGCGGATCGTCGACCATCACCGGGCCATCGGGGATCTGCTTCAGGCACTGCCGCAGGATCCGGATCGACTGCTTGAGCTCCTCGACGCGCACGAGGTAGCGGTCGTAGCAGTCACCCTTGGTGCCGAGCGGCACGTCGAACTCGACCTCGGGATACACCGAGTACGGGTAGTCGCGGCGGACGTCGTAGTCGACGCCGCACGCGCGCGCGATCGGACCGACGCAGCCGGTCGCGATCGCGTCGGCCTTCGACATCGCGCCGACGTCGACCATGCGGTCGTAGAAGATCTTGTTGTTCGTGAGCAGCTCGTCGACCTCGACCATCACCTTCTCGATCTTGTCGAGACAGAGCGTGAGATCGGCGTCGAAACCGTCGGGCAGGTCCTTGACGACGCCGCCGACGCGCACGTAGCTGTGCGTGAGCCGCGCGCCGGACACCTTCTCGAGCAGCTCGTACAGCCACTCGCGCGACTTCAGGAAGTAGAGGAACGGCGTGAACGCGCCGAGCTCCATCGCCGACGCGCCGACTCACGTCAGGTGGTCGGTGATGCGCGACATCTCGCTGACGATCACGCGCACGTACTCGGCGCGCCTCGGCAGCTTGCCGGTGAGCCCCATCAGCTTCTCGACCGCCATCGCCCAGCCGCAGTTGTTGATCATCGGCGAGACGTAGTTGAGGCGGTCGGTGTACGGGAACACCTGCGTGTACGTCGCGTACTCCGACTCCTTCTCGAAGCAGCGGTGCAGGTAGCCGGGCTGGATGTCGGACTTGACGATCTTCTCGCCGTCGACGGTCAGCACGATGCGCACGGTGC
>JBLMXA010000345.1:0-14064 GCA_050257515.1 Acidobacteriota bacterium
TCGACGAGACGCCGATGGCGTACAAGCCGATCGACAAGGTGATGGCGGCGCAGGCCGAGCTCGTGGACGTCGTCCACGAGCTGCACCAGGTCGTGTGCGTCAAGGGCTGATCAGTGGACGCGCTGGATTCGGCCGTCGAGGGCGACGTCCAGCGAACCGACCATACGCACGTACGCGACGAGCGCGTCGAGGTCGATGCCGCTCGTCGTCGCGCCGGTCGCGCTGCGGAACACCGTGAAGTTGTCGCCGCCCGACGCGAGGAACGCGTTGCAGGCGACCGTGTACGTCGCCGCGCGATCGACCGGCTGACCGTCGCGGCGGACCTCGACGATGCGCTGGCCGAGCGGCTTGCTGCCATCCCACGTGAACGACATGCCCGAGACCTGCAGGATCTCCGGCGTCGGCTGGTTGACCCATTGCTGCTCGAGCAGCTGGTAGAGCTGATCGCCGGTGAGGTTCACGGTGACGAGGTTGTTCGCGAACGGCTGCGCCGCGTAGAGCTCGCCCCACGTGACGTCACCCGCGGGGATGTCCGCGCGGATGCCGAACGGGTTGGTGACGGCGATCTGCGCGCCGGTCGCGGCGCGCTGCGCGTCGGCAACGAGATCGCCGAGGTTCTCCTCGCCTGCCTCGTTCGCGCTGCGCGACAGGTCGGCCGTCGCGTGGCCGATCACCGCGCCGACGATCGGCGCGACCTTCTGATCGGCCTGCGTCTCGAGCAGCTGCGCCGCGGGATCGGGCGTCAGCCCGGGGCCCTCGTCGGCGTACGCGAGCACGATCTTCGCCGACTTGCCGACGATGTCGTCGGTCTTGCGATCGATCGCGAGATCGACGTTCGCGAACGCGACGCTATACGAGTACGCCTGCGTGACGAGCACCTTCTTGCCGCCGGCGTTCGGCAGCATCGCGTTCGTGAACCGGTGCGTGTGGCCGGACAGCACGACGTCGACGTCGGCATCGAGCCGCGACACGACGTCGACGATGCGGCCCGACACCGAGCCGTCGGTCGTCGCGCCGTCGAACGCCGCCTCGTCGCCGCCCTCGTGGATCAGCACGACGATCGCGTGCACGCCCTGCGCCTGGATCTCCGGGATGTACTGGTTGATCGCGTCGGCCTCGTCGAGGAAGGTGACGCCCTCGAGCGCCGACGGCATGACGACACTCGGCGTGTTCTTCGTGATCGCGCCGATGAACGCGATCTGCACGCCGCCGACGCGCTCGATCACGTACGGCTGCAGCAGCGGCTGGCCGGTCATGCTGTCGACCGCGTTCGCGTTGACGTACGGAAACGCCGCGCCGGGATACGGGTCGACGAGGTACGGTCCCTTCGCCGAGTTGCCGCCGAACAGCTTGCGCAGCATCTCGGCACTGCCGCGATCGAACTCGTGGTTGCCGAGCGTGCCGACGACGTTCGAGCCGTCGTCGTTCGCGAACAGGTTCATGAACATCATCGCCGGCTCGTCCTCGAGCAGCCCCGACGCGGGCGGCGACGCGCCGACGAGATCGCCCGACGACGTGAAGATCGTCCGCTCCTCCATGCCCGCCTCGGCCGCGCGCAGATACGCCGCGAGCACGCCGGCGCCGCCCGCGGGGCGGTTGTTCAGCTTCTTGCCCGAGTCGATCTGACCGTGGAAGTCGTTGAGCGCGAGCAGCTTCACCGACACCGTCGTGCCGGACCCCGTGCCATCCGCCTTGCCATCACCCTGACCGTCCGAGCCGCCGCCGCCGCCGAGCGCGCTGCAACCCGCTGACGCCACCAGTAGCCACACCAACCGCGCAAACCGCATGGTCGGCGGCCCAAAGCAGAAACCGTGCCGCGGCACTCGCTTCGATCTTCACGTCGTTGCGCGCGCTGCAGCTCCCACCGCTGGCGATTCGCCCAGCCAGCGAATATCGTTCGGCGCGTGCGGCTCCCGGTCGACATCGACGGCTCGCGCGGCGAAGGCGGCGGACAGATCCTGCGCACGTCGCTCGCGCTGGCGCTGATCACCGGGCGCAAGCTGCGGATGAAGCACATCCGCGCGCGCCGCAAGCACCCGGGGCTGCAGCGCCAGCACCTCGCGTGCGTGCACGCGGCCGCGCGGCTCGCCGCGACGACGGCCGGCGAGCTGACGGTCGGCGCGGCGAGCTTCGAGCTGGCGCCGCAGCCGCGCGAGGCGTGGGCGGAGCACCTCGAGATCGACATCGGCACGGCCGGCTCGACGACGCTCGTCGTGCAGACGCTGCTCGTGCCCGCGATCGTGTCGGGCCGCCCGCTGCACGCGGTGATCACCGGCGGCACGCACAACCCGCTCGCGCCGCCGTTTCCGTTCCTCGATCGCGTGTTCCTGCCGCACCTGCGCGCGATGGGCGCCGACGTCACGCTGACGCTCGACAAGATCGGCGTGATGCCCGAGGGCGGCGGCCGCATCGTGCTCGACGTGCGGCCGGGCGGCAAGCTGAGGCCTCTCGAGCTCGTGGCGGCGGGCAACGTGGTGGCGCGGCGCGCGACCGCGATCTGCGCGCGCCTCCCGCGTCACGTCGGCGAGCGCGAGCTCGCGGTCGCGCGCGAGCGGCTGAACGAGCCCGCGTGCAACCTGATCGAGCTGCCCGACGACGGCCCGCACAACGTGTTCATGGTCGAGGTCGAGCTCGCGAGCGGCGCGCGCGAGCTCGTCACGTCGCACGGCCGCAAGGGCTATCCCGCCGAGGACGTCGCCGACGACGCGCTCGACGATCTCGAGGACTTCCTCGAGGCCGGGGTGCCGGTCGGCGAGCACCTCGCCGATCAGCTGCTGCTGCCGATGGCGGTCGCCGGCGGCGGCCGGTTTCGCACGCTCGCGCCGCTGTCGTCGCACGCCGAGACCAACCTCGCGACGATCCGCGAGTTCCTCGACGTGCCGATCCGCATCGAGTCCGCGGGCGCGATGGCGTGCGACGTCATCGTCGGCTAGGACTTCGCCATGACAGCGATGCGCCTCGCGGTGGGCTGGCTCGCGCTCGCCGCATGCTCGAGGGCGCCGGATCCGATCTGGCGCTCGAAGACCGAGTACTCGCATTCGCGGAGGGCCGGCATGTCCTTCACGACCACGCTCACCAACATGACGAGCGATGCTCGCTCGCTCGCGCTCCGTTGCCGGCCGCTGGGCAAGTGCGATCCGAACGCACCGACTCCGCGGATGACGATCACGAACGGTCGCGGCGAGACCGTCTTCGACGGGGTGACGTGCGACGAGCTCCACTACGAGGTGCCCGGGAAGCAGGCGCTGGCGATCGAGATCCACGGCAACTACGTGACGCTCGACGTGACTCAGCGCTGAGCGAACTTGCCGCACGCCGTCACCGGCTGCGGCGGATACTTCGGCAGCGACGGCTCCTGGCACATCAGGAACGTCGAGCCCCTGCCGCTCGTGACGAGCCGCAGGTGCACGCAGCGGTGGCACAGCGACTCGGGGAACGGCATGCCATGATCCGACGCCATGCCGGCGACACTCGACCACCTCATCCTGAACGTCAACGACCACGTGCGCAGCGTGCGGTTCTACGGCGAGCTGCTCGGGTTTTCCGACGAGGGCATGGACGGCCCGTTCGCGGTCGTGCGCGTCGGCGCGGACACGACGCTCCAGCTCGCACAGCGCCCGACCGACGGGGGCGAGCACCTGGCGTTCGCGATGACGCGCGGCGAGTTCGACGCGATCTTCGCGCGCCTGCGCGAGCGCGCGATTCCGTACGGCGACACGTTCGCGACGGTCGGCACGCAGGCAGGCCCCGGCGACGAGACCGGTGCGCGCGGCGTCGGCAAGGCGGTCTACTTCTTCGATCCCGACCGCCACCTGATCGAGATCCGGCACTACGAGCGCTAGCGGCGCAGGACCGCGACCGCGAGCCACACCCAGCCGGCGAGGAACGCGACGCCGCCGAGCGGCGTGATCGCCCCGAGCCCCTTCACGCCCGACAGCGCGAGCGCGTAGAGCGAGCCCGAGAACAGCACGATGCCGGCCTGGAACACCCAGCCCGGCGCGCGCGCGGCGACGAGCCCGGCGAACACCATCGCGAGCGCGTGATACATCTGGTAGCGCGCGCCGGTCTCGAAGATCTCGAGCGCGCGCGCCTCGAGCCGCTCGCGCAGCGCGTGCGCGGCGAACGCGCCCGCGGCGACCGCGATCGCGGCGTTGATCGCACCGGCGGCGACGAGGATCCGATTCATGCCGCCACCTGCAGCGCGACCGCGTACTTGAGGCCCGCGGCGTCGAGCGTGTCCCTGACGCGCGCCATCGTGTCGCTCGCGACGCGCGCGTACTGGTCGGCGCTCGTCCACGGCCGCACGTACAGCTTGACGTAGGTGTCGGTGATCTCGGTGATGCCGATCGCGACCTGCTGGACGCGCTCGTCGGCGGCGGCCTTCTCGAGCAGCTCGCGGACGCGCGCGAGGTCCGCGTTCTGCGACACGCTGACGATCAGATCGACGCGGCGCTTGCCGAGGATCGTCAGGTTCTCGATCGGCGAGCCGATGATCGAGCCGTTCGGGATCGTGATCTCGCGGTAGTCGTCGGTGATCAGGATCGTCTGGAACACGCGGATCGCGTCGACGCGGCCGAGGTACTTGCCGATCACGACGAGGTCGCCGACCTTGTACGGCCGCAGCACGATCAGCATCACGCCGGCCGCGAAGTTCGCGAGCGAGCCCTGCAGCGCGAGGCCGATCGCGAGGCCGGCGGCGCCGAGCACGGCGACCACCGCGGTCGTCTTGACCCCGACGGTATCGAGCGCGGCGATCACGACGACGACCCACAGCACCGCATACGCGAGGTCGCCGAGGAACTTGCGCAGCGAGACGTCCATCTTGCTGCGCTCCATCAGCCGGTCGAGCCCGCCGAGCAGCGCGCGAGACACCCAGCGCCCGACGACGAAGATCACGAGCGCGATGATGATCTTGAGCCCGAGCGGGAGCAGGTACACCTCGCCGACGTGGCGGAGATCGTCGAGCGTGATCGTCACGACCGCGCCTTGAGCCACGGCGGCGGGTTGAGCGCCTTCGCGAGGTGATCGAGGAACAGCGTCAGCCGCGGCGGCAGGTTCTGGCGCGCGGGATAGACCGCGTGGATCTCGGCGGGCCGTGTCGACCACTCGGCCAGCACGCGCACGAGCGCGCCCGACGCGAGGTCATCGGCCAGCATGAAATCGGACATCAGCGCGATGCCGCCACCGGCGAGCGCGACGTCGCGGACCGCGCCGTAGTTGTTGCTCGCGAACCGCGACGGCCGGCCGAACTCGTACGTCGCGTCGCCGCTGACGAGCGTCCAGCTCGGATTCCGCGAGGACGGCGCGAACAGCACGCGATCGTGCTCGTCGAGCTCCTCGATCGTCTTCGGCGTGCCGCGGCGGGCGATGTAGCTCGGCGCGGCGACGAGCCCGAGGCCGACCGAGCAGAGCCGGCGCGCGATCAGCGTCGACTCCGGCAGCGTGCCGAACCGGATCGCGACGTCGAAGCCGTCCTCGATCAAGTCGACCAGCCGGTCGTTCGCCTCGAGCTCGATGTTGACGTCCGGATGCTCTGCGAGGAAGTCCGCGATGATGCTGCCGACGTAGTGCGTGGCGAAGTCGACCGAGGTGCTCACGCGCAGCCGCCCGCGCGGCGTGGCCTGCATGTCGGTGACGAGCTGCTCGGCCGCGGCGAGGTCGGCGACGATCCGCGAGCAGCGCTCGTAGTACGCCTCGCCGATCTCGGTGAGCGCGAGCTTGCGCGTGGTGCGTTGCACGAGGCGAACCCCGAGCCGCTCCTCCAGCTGGGCCAGCTTGCGGCTGACGGTCGATTTGGGAAGCCCGAGCACGTCCGCCGCGCCCGTGAAGGACTTCGTCTCGACGACCTTGGTGAACACGACGATGTCGTTGAGGTCCATGCCCGCTCCACCCTATACACTGTGTTCCATCCGATGTCCCGCCACGCCGAGCTGACCGCCAAGGTCGACGCGTTCTTCGCCAGGGTCGCGGCGCGCCACGGGAGTGACATGCAGTGCGCCACCGGCTGCTCGGACTGCTGCCACACGCGGCTGACGATCACCGCCGTCGAGGCGCGCGCGATCCGCGAGCACGTCGCGAGCTGGCCGGAGGCCGAGCGCCGCGCGCTCGCCGCGCGCGCCGCCGGTGCGCCGATCGATCGCTGCGCCGCGCTCGACAACGCCGGCCGGTGCCTCGTCTATGCCGCGCGACCGATCGTGTGCCGCTCGCACGGCGCGCCGATCCGGATGCGCGACTCGCGGTCGCTGCCGGTCGTCCAGAGCTGCTTCCGCAACTTCACGCACGAGGCCCCCGATCCCGACTGCGTGATCGATCAGGAGACGCTGTCGATGCTCGTGCTCGCGCTCGATCGCGCCGAGGGCGGCGACGGCAGCCGGATCGATCTCGCGGAGCTGCTGGCGAGCTGCTAGGCTGCGCGCCCGATGTCGGAGCCTGTGGTCGAGCTCGCGCACACGAAGTTCAAGTTCGCCGAGATCGGCGTGTTCACGAGGACGGTGGTCGACGACTGCTTCGGCCATCGCTGCCAGATGCACGCGACCGGCGACGAGAAGCTCGAGGCGTGCTGCCAGTACGGCTGCGACATCGATCTGTTCGAGCGCGCCGCGATCGTGGCGCACGCGAACGACATCCTGCGCGTGCTGCGCCCGGACGCGCCGAACGTGTGGTTCGACGACTCCGAGCCCGAGCACGATCCCGACACGCGCTCGGGCATCATCGTGCGCACGACGGTGTACCAGGGCGGCTGCGTGTTCCTCGCGCAGGACCAGCGCGGCTGCGCGATCCACCGCGCGGGTCTCGAGAACGGGTGGAGCTACCGCGACGTCAAGCCGAGCATCTGCCAGCTGTTCCCGCTCAGCTACACGAGCGACACGATCGTCGTGTCCGACGACTACCAGGACTACTCCTGCGCGTACGTCCCGGCCGCGCCGACGCTCTATCGCGTCGCGCGCGAGGCACTGCGCCACGTGTTCGGCGAGTCGCTCGTCGCCGCCATGGACGCGGCCGAGGCCGAGCTCGCGCCGCGGCGGCTGCCGATCGCGCGCTAGTCGCCCGCCGGATCGCCGCGGCCCGGTTCGGGGCAGCTGTTGCAGTTGCCGGCATCGGGACAGTCGAGGCACAGATCGACCGTCGGGTCGGGCGGATCGGGGAGCTCCTCGGGCGGATCGTTCACGATCACCACGGGCTGCACCGACGCGGCCTCGGCGGCCGCCTCCGCGGCGTAGAGCGCGGTCTTGCCGACGACCGGTGCCGCCCGCGCCACGCCGCTCGCCACCGGTCCGGCCACCTTCGCCACCCCGCTCGCGACCGGCGCCGCCACGCGGCCGACGGCGCTCGCGACATGACCGAGCCCGCCGGCGACGTGCCCCAGCCCCGAGGCGAGCCCACCCATCCCCTTGCATGCAGGTAGGACGGCGACACAGACCGCGGCGAGGACGAGGCGACGCATGTGGCAACCTTCAGCAAGCACCACGCCACCTCTACCCCGGCGAATTCTCTGAGCTGTCGGGTTTCCAACGTGGCGCGCGCGCCACTCGCCTGTCGCCCCCTCGCCACGGGGACGCTTTCTCCTTCTTCAACCACGCTCTCGCGCACCCCTCGCAGTTCCGCGCTGTTACCTGGGGACGCTTTCTCCTTCTTCAACCCAGGACTCCGGGACCTGCGCTCGCGAGCGGCGCGATGCTCCGCATTCCACGTCCGCTCGCGCGAGAGGTGAAGAAGGAGAAAGCGTCCCCAGCTACGGTTGTGGAATCGTGGAGGCCCCCGCGAAGCGTGGTTGAAGAAGGAGAAAGCGTCCCCTAAGGGTGCTGGCGGAGCTCGAGGACCTTCTTGGCGTAGCCCTTGGGCTCGGGGTTGGGATCGGCCGCGCTGCGGATGCGGACGATCGAGCCGGGAGCCTCGGCGACGCCGGCGGCCATCGTCCAGCCCGGCGGCACCTGCGGGTCGCTCCAGAAGTAGAGCCAGCGTGCATCGCGCGGCGCGAGGTTGATGCAGCCGTGGCTGCGCGCGCGACCGAACTGGTCGTGCCAGTAGGCGGTGTGGAGCGCGAGCCCCTTCTCGGGGCTGAAGAACTGGGTCCAGGGCACGGTCGCGACCGAGTATGGGTCCTCGCCGTTGAGGCCCTTCATGTCGGCCTCGGATTCCTTGAGCCACATCCGGTACACACCGGTCTCGGTCGGCGTGTCCTTCGCGCCCGATGACACGAGCGTCGCGTACACGGGCAGGTCGCCCTCGTACGCGACGAGGATCTGCGCGTCGAGGTCGACGTCGATCCAGCGCTCGCGCGGCTGGAGGTAGGGCGGCGGCGCGGCCGGCGCGAACACGCGCACGTCGGCGGCGAACATCCACTCGGCGTCGCCGATGCGGTACGCGGTCGGCTTGCCGTCCTTGTCCTTCGCGGTCTCGAGGATCGGCACCGGCGTGCGCGCCGCGAGCTCGCGGTCGACGCCGCCGCCGCCGGCCTTGTTCGTCGTGTACGCCTCGACCATGCCGCCGCGCGGCCACACGAACCCGAACGGCACGCTCCAGCCGGTGTCGTCGGCGAGCCGCGTGCCCGCGAAGTGCGACGGCACGTGGCGCGTCACCGCGCTGACCAGCACGTACTCGTTGTCCTTCTGGCTGATCTTCCAGTAGGTGCGGCCGGCGACGCTGATCTCGTCGTACTTGCGAACGTTGAGCGAGCCGACGACCGGCTTGTCGGCGACCATCGTCGGGTCCTTCGGCTCCGCCGCCGGCTTCTTCTTCTTGCCGGCCTTGCTGTCCGGCTTCTCGAGCACGTACGTGACCGCCGCCGGCGCGGTGACCTTGCCGTAGGTGCCCGGCACGATCTCGCCGCGGTCGAGGTGCGGGACCTCCTGGCCGTACGGCGGCTTGGTCGACGGCACCACGTGATCGCCGCAGATCCAGCCGTGCGGCACGATCTCGATCCAGGGCTTCTCGCAGCCCCGGCCCGGCGCCGTGCGCGTCCAGCCCACGCGGGTGTCGATCGCGACCGTGCCGATGCGCTTCGCGTCGTCTCCCGGATCGAGCCGGACGGCGACGGTGCGTCGCAGCTCGAGCGACCGGGTGCCCTCGGGGAACGCCGGCGGCGCGGGCTGTTCGGGCGACGGCGCGACCACCGCGGTCGACCCCGAGCCGGCCAGGCCCCGAGACCGCGGCGGGTTGCTCTTGCCGTGGCACGCGACCACCGCGACGAGCAGCCAAGGCCTCCACACGACCACACGCATAGCACGCACCGACCGAAACTCCAGCCGGCGAAACGCCCGTGATACCGTCGCAGACGGATGCGGCTCGGCGAGATGCTCGTGCGCGATGGTCGCCTGAGCGAAGCCCAGCTCAAGCAAGCGCTCGCGTTCCAGGCGAAGGACGGTGGACGGCTCGGGACGGTGCTCGTCGAGCATGGCCTCATCGACCTCGAAGCCCTGACGGTGTATCTCGGGCTCGAGCTCGCGATCCCGATCGCGACGGGCGCGATGCTCGAGCGCGCCAAGCGCGCCGCGGTCCGGCTGCTCCAGCCGGCGCAGGCGTTCAAGTACAAGTGCGTGCCGCTCGTCGTCCAGGACCGCCAGCTGATCGCGGCGATCGAGGATCCTCACGACTTCGCGACGCTCGAGTCGCTCGCGCAGCTCACCGGCTACCGCGTGCTGCCGCGTGTCGCGCCCGAGGTCCGCGTCTACTACTACATCGAGCGCTATTACGGCGTCGCCCGGCCGGCGCGCTTCCTCAAGTTCGCCGACTCGCCGCGCGGCACCGACAACGCGGCGAGCACCGGGCTGCCCGCGCCGCCGTTGCCCGGCCTGCCGCCGGTCCCGGCAGCGCCCGTCACCGCGCCCGGCCCGCGGCCGCGGCTGCGCAGCACGCGCATGAAGGTGTTCGACGAGTCGGAGTCGCTCGAGCTCGAGGCCGAGGACCTGATCGAGACGCTCGATGCCGACGATGCCGCGCCGGCCGAGGCCGCGACGCAGGTCCGCCCGCACCGGATGACGTCGCCGCCGCCGGTCGCGGTCGCACCGCCCGACGGCGACCGCCCGCAGCCGATCGCCGCCGAGGCGGCGCTGAACGAGCTCGCGACGACGACGGATCGCAACAAGATCATCGAGGTGCTGCTGCGGTTCGCGGCCGGCATCTTCGACGCCGCCGTGCTGTTTGCCGTGCGCGATCAGATGGCGTTCGGCTGGAAGGCGTTCGGCAACCTCCCCGGCCGCGCCAACGTCGAGCATCTGCTGATCCCGCTCGACAGCGCGCCTTCCGTCGTGCAGGCCGCCGCGGCAGCGGACGACAAGCTGTTCCACGGCGCGGTCACGCCCTCGACCGTCAACACGTACCTCTACAAGGTGCTCGGCTGCGCCGAGCCCCGCCACGCCGCCGCCGCCGTGATCACGATCGGTCGGCGCGCCGTCAACGTGCTGTACGGGCATGGCAAGGAGCTGACCGCGCTGCAGGCGGAGGATCTTCGCCAGGTGTGCGAGACCGCGGCGGAGGCGTATGCGCGGCTGATCACGGTGCAGAAGAAGAAAAGAGAATAGGGAATACGCAACAGAGAACCGAGAGGTTTGAATTTCCGGAGATTCAGACCTCTCGGTTCGCTGTTGCCTATTCCCTATTCTCTGCCTCTGCCGGCTACATCGACAGGCCGAGCGGCGGCGCGTCGGCGCCGTTGACGTGGCAACTGTTGCAGCCGCCGCTGCTCGTGACGGTGAGCTTGTTCGTCATCGCCGAGGTCGTCGGGCAGCTCGTCACGTCGGCCGCTGTCGAGTCTCCGAACCTCACGCTCGTGAACGAGTAGAAGTTGCCCTGCATGTCGCTGACCGCGGTCGCGACCGTGCCGCCGAACGACACGCGGATCGTGACGCCGCTCGCCGGCGTCGTGCCGCCGACGGCGGTGTAGATCGTGCCCCCGAACTGGAACTGACTGCCGGCGCCGCCCGCGGCGTGGCAACCGGACGTCAGACAGTCGAGGCCGGCGTTCGTCGGATTGCCCGCCACCATCGGGTTCGCGTGCGTGTGCGCGGGCGCGGGCGTGCCGACCTGGTTCACGCACTGCGCGCTGTTGCTCGTCGTCGCATCGACGCCGGCCGGGACCGCGGTCCCGACGGTGCAGCCTGCGAGAAGCGTCGATACCAAGACGAGCACGCGTCATGCAGCCTCCCATGAGACGTTGTAGACGACACGAGCACGCGCCCGCGGGTGGGCATGCATGCCCGGCCGCGCGTGGCGCGCGCACGATCGGGTGCGTCAGTTCATCGTGTTGATCGGCGTCTGCGCGCCACCCGGGAACTGATGGCAGCCGCTGCTGTTGCAGTCGCCGACGCTGATCTGGCCCTGCATGTTCGAGCTGCCCGCGCCCGTGTTCTGCGGGAACGTCACGGCGCTCGTCGAGTAGAAGTTACCGGCGGCGTCGGTCACCGCGGTCAGCGCGCCGACCCGGACCGTGATGTTCGGGTTGCCCATCGACGCGGCGGGGCCGGTGAACACCGTGCCCGCGAACGTGTAGGGCGTCGCGCCGGTTCCGGGCGTCGTCGCGCTGTGGCAGTTGACCGACATGCACCCGAGCCCGGCGTTGGTCGGGTTGTTCGCGTTCACCGGGGCCGCGTGCGTGTGCGCCATCGTGACGTTCGAGCCGCTGCCGTCCATCTTCCCGCTCCCCATGCCGCTGTCCGGCTGCTGGCCATTCGTGATCGCGCTGCCAACATCGCAGGCGGCCACGAACAAGCTGAGGATGACGGCCATTCGAGTCATGCGAACCCCAGTAAAAACCGTTGTAAGGGATCGGTAATGCAATAGCTAGGGCCAGGTCCGCACCTGTTCGCACGCGAGCTGAAACTGCTTGAATTCCGCGGCGCTGCACGCCGGATGTGCGAGCAGCACGATGGCCGCTCCCGCCGCGACGGCGAGTCCGCACCCCATGGCCAGGACGAGCGACCCCAGCGGCCCCCGGACGGCCCGCCGGCGCAGCGCCCAGGCGAGCGCCGCGGCCGCCGGTGCCCCGAGCGCCGCGAGCCACACCGCGAGCGGCAGGCCGACCGGCAGAAACCCGTTCCAGGCGGCCTCGCGGAGCTGACCGGGCGCGAGCACGAGGATGGCGGGCACGAGGGACGCCTGGGCGGCGACCGGCCACCGGCGCGCGAGCGCGAGCGCGGCCGCGGGGACGAGCCAGATCCAGGCGAGCTCGGCGGCGCCCGCGGCAAGCAACGTGAGCCCGACCGCGAGCGACAGCGCGAGCGCCAGGGCGAGGTAGCGATCGCGGCCGACCCACGGGCGGACGCGCGCGGCGACACGCGCGAGCAGGACAAAGCCGCCGGCGATCACCGCGGTGAGCGCGAGCTCGTGGCGCTGCGGTGCGAGCAGCCAGTCACCCGGGTAGTGGCGCACGAGCGAGGCGAGCGCGACCGCGAGCGCGAAGCAGCCGGTGCCCGCGACCAGGCCGAGCCCGCCGCGCGTGCGCGGGCCGACGAGCAGGGCGAGCCCGGCGAGCGCCGCGAGCGCGAGCGCGATCTCGAGCGCGAGCAGCACCGCCCGCGGGATCACCGTGTTGGCGGCGAGCGGCAGCCAGAAGCCATCGGAGGTGTGCGCCGGCACCGGGTCGGTGACGAGCGCGCGGACGAGGCGGCCCGCGGCGTCGACGGAGCCGCGCGCGACGCGCGACGGGACGTCGCCGGGGCCGTGATACGCGACATCGATCCAGTCGCCGTCGTTGCCGCGGTTGTAGAGGTGGAACGCGCGGATGCCGCGGTGGAAGAAGGCGCCGTGGTCGGCGCGCTCGAGCTGCGGCCACCACCGGCTGACGACGCGATGAGGCAGCGGCGCGCGGACGATCATCCCCGCGCGGTCGGCTGCGTGCGCGAGCCAGCGCATCTCGGCGGTGCCGATCCGGGTGCTGGCGCCGTTGAGGACGAGGTCGCCGTCGCCGCCGAGCAGATCGAGGGCGACGACGAAGCCGATGTCGTCGCGATCGCGGGCGAGCGCCTCGGCGCCGACCAGCCCGTCCTCCTCGTCGGCGGTGAACGCGAGCATCACCGGGTGCGCCGGGGCGTGGTCACGCAGCTCGCGCGCGAGCTCGATCAAGAGGCCGACCGCGACCGCGTTGTCGGTGGCGCCCGGGCTGCCGGGCACGGTGTCGTAGTGCGCGGTGATCAGCAGCGCCTTGCCGGGCGGGCCGAAGCGCACCAGCAGATCCGGATCGTCGGTGTGCGCGACGTGCGCTTCGCGAAACCGCTCGCCGAGCACGTCGATCGCGGACAGCGAGACGTCGCCGACGCGCAGCCGCTCGCCGCCGCCGATCTCGTGCTCGATGTACGCGAGCGCGGCGCGCGAGGCATCGGTGTCGTGGACGCGCGGCGTCTTCGCGAGCAGGGCGACGTGATCGAGCACGCGATCGGTGTCGAGCCCTGGGCCCGGCGGCCCGGCCGAGCAGGCGACCAGCAGCAGGACCAGGAACCTCGTCACAACGCGGACAGCACGAGGTCGTTCTCGGCCGGCGTGCCGACCGTGATACGCAGGCAGCCGGCGAGCGGGCCGGCGTCGAAGATGCGGACGAGGACGCCCGCGTCGACCAGCTTCTGCCAGACCGCGCGCGCGTCGCGGAACCGGACGAGCAGGAGGTTCGCGGCCGACGGGACCACGTGGCCGAACTTCGCGAGGCCGGCGGCCAGGCGCGCGCGCTCGGCGACGACCTCGGCAGCGCGGGCGGAGCACCAGTCGGAGGCCTCGCGCAGCATGAACAGCGCCGCGCGCTGGTCGAGCGAGCTGACGTTGTACGGCGGCCGGACTTTTTCGAGCAGGTGCGCGATCGCCGGCGACGACACCGTGTAGCCGACACGCACGCCTGCCATGCCGACCTTCGACAGCGTGCGCATGATGACGAGATTCGGGTGCGCGGCGAGGTGCGGCAGGTTCGACGTACCGCTGTACGCGAAGTACGCCTCGTCGGACACGACGCAGACGTCGCGATGGCGCGCCGCCAGCTCGACGGCGAAGTCCATCCGCCACAGCGTGCCGGTCGGGTTGTTCGGCAATGCCAGGAACACGACGCTCGGCGACTGCTCGGCGATCGCGAGCTCGACCGCGTCC
>JBLMXA010000346.1:0-2519 GCA_050257515.1 Acidobacteriota bacterium
ACCGGTCGTCATCCACCGCGCGATCTATGGCTCGTTCGAGCGGTTCATCGGCATCCTGATCGAGCACTTCGCCGGCAACTTCCCGGTGTGGCTCGCGCCGGAGCAGGCGCGGATCATCCCGGTGCACGAGGACCAGCTCGCGTGGGCCGAGGAGGTCGCCAAGCGCCTGCAGGCGGCCGACCTGCGCGTCTCGGTCGACCTCTCGAACGACACGTTCCGAGCGAAGATCCGCGAGGCCCAGCTCGCGAAGGTCCCGTACACGCTCGTCATCGGCAAGAAGGAGGTCGAGGCCCAGGGCGTCGACCCCCGCACCCGCGGTACCGGCAAGGAGGCCGAGCTCGGCCTCATGACGCTCGATGTGTTCCTCGAGCGGATCAAGCGCGAGGCCGCGATCCCGTACTGATCGTCACCGTCACACGCCAAAGGGGGTAGAGATGTCCGTTTCGGCGGCACAGAGCCGTATCAGGATGGCCAAGGAGTACCTGCAGTCGAAGCGGGTCGACGACGCCGAGCAGGCGATCAGCGCCGCCGAGAAGTTCCTCGTCGGCCTGCCCGACAGCGAGACCGGCGCGGTGCGCGCCGAGCTCGCGGCGCTGCGCGACGAGCTCGCGAAGCTGCCGACCGAGCAGGAGTCGCGCAACCTGACCGCGGCCAAGAACACGATGCGCGCCGCGCGCTCGAACCTCGCGGACCGCCAGACGTCGAGCGCCGAGATCAAGATCGGCCAGGTCGTCGGCTACCTCGCGAACGTGCGCGAGCAGCACCGCGAGCCGATCGCGAGCGAGCTGGCGGCGCTGCAGGCCGACTACCAGGCCGCGGTCGAGCGCGAGAAGCCGGCCGCGAAGGCCGCTCCCGCTCCGGCTCCGGTTCCCGCTCCGGCTCCGGTTCCCGCTCCGGCGCCAATTCCCGCGACCGCTGCCGTCCCCGCCACCATCGCTGCGGTCGGCTCCGCGCCGGCCGCCGCGGCGAGCTCCGCGACCCGGCCGCTCACGGACGACGAGTACTCGGCGCAGTCGCGCGCGCGCAGCCTGCTGCGGTTCGCGCGCGAGGCGGCCGAGTCCGGCAACGTCGACAGCGTCGAGGGCAAGCTCGCCGACGCCGGCGAGCTGATCGCCAAGCTGCCGGCGTTCGCCGCCGCGCCGCTGCTCGCCGAGATCCCCGAGGTCCGCGCGGCCGCCGCGAAGAGCGTGCAGGCCGAGGCGCGCCGGCGGATCACGAGCGAGCTCGATCGCAACCTCGACGATCGCGATGCCGATCTGTCGCGCGCCGACGTCGTCCGCCGCGGCGTCGCGTACGTCGAGCGCCGGCTCGGCGAGCCCGACGTCACCGCCGCGCTCGCCGGCGACGAGCTCGCGGTCTACCGCGCGCGCGGCCAGGCGCTGCTCGCGAGGCTCGCGGCGTACGTCAAGACCGACGCGCTCGATCGCTCGAGGCCGCTACTCGCCGAGCTCGAGGACGGCATCACGAGCGATCCGTTCGAGGGGCTCGACCAGTTCAACGCGCAGCACAAGGCGAACGAGCTGCGGATCCTCCGCATGCGGATCGTCGGCGCGCTGTCGCGGGTGCCCGAGCCCGACGACGAGATCCGCGCGATCGAGGCGCGGGTCGCCGCGACCGACCGCAAGATCGACGCGGCGTGGCTCGCGTGGGGCAAGGCGAAGCTCGACGCCGAGGTGTCGAACACGTGGAGCTCGATCGAGCACGAGATCGCCGGCTGGCAGGCGGAGACCGACCGCGACGTCGCCGGCTACCACGATCCGGAGCTGCCGCTGACGCGCAAGGCGGTCCAGCGCATCCGCTGGCTGCTCGCGTCCGACGACACCAAGAAGCTGCGCGCCGAGCACGCGGGCGACGCCGCGATCGAGGGGCCGTTCCAGACCGCCGAGCAGGTGCTCGCCGAGGCCAGCGCGAAGCTCGCGGCCGCGTACGACGCGATCCTCGATCATGCCGAGCAGCTCGAGACGCCGCTCGACCAGCTCACGCTGTCGCGCCCGCCGCTGCTCGCGTACGGCGCCGAGGCCGCGCTCGACGGCACGCCGCACCGCGATCGCATCGCGGCGCGCGCGCGCAAGCTCGACGAGCGGTGGAAGGCCGAGGTCGCGGAGATCATGAGGGCGCGCCAGGAGCTGTACGACAAGCTCGCCACCGACGCCGACAAGCAGTGGCCGTACCTGCGCGACGCGCTCGAGCCGGTGCGGTTCGATCCGCAGACCGCGCGCCCCGGCATGCTCGTGCGCCTCGATCGCGTCTACAACCGCTGCGGCTGGGATTACGGCAGCCGCGCCTACGACTTCGCGGTGCGCTCGCACGACGTCGTGCTCGGCGGCGTGTACGCACCGCACGTGCTCGCGGCGCTCAAGCACGCCTGGTACGAGCTCAAGCTCGACGTCAACGATCGCATCCCGTGGGACCTCTTCGCGATCGTCGAGGGCACCGGCAAGATCGGCAAGCGCACGCAGGTGAGCCTGCGCGACAAGTCGACCGGGCTCGAGATCGGCAAGCTCGAGGAGTGGCCGCCG
>JBLMXA010000347.1:0-8024 GCA_050257515.1 Acidobacteriota bacterium
CGGCGACGAGCTCGCGGTCGTGTGCAGCGGCGACGTCGCGCGCGTGCGCTGGCGAGGTCGCGAGCTGCTCGCGCCCGCGGGCAAGGGGTTCGACTACCTCGCCGCGCTGATCGCCGCACCCCGCCGAGAGGTCCACGTCTCCGAGCTGGTCGGCGACGACGATCGCGGCGACGCCGGCGAGGTGCTCGACGCCCGAGCCCGCGAGCAGTACCGCGAACGAGCGCGCGAGCTCGAGCAGGAGCTCGAGGACGCGCGTTCCCGCAACGATCTCGGCCGTGCCGAGCGCCTGGGCGGCGAGCTCGAGGCGATCTCCGACCAGCTGCTCGCCGCCACGGGCCTCGGCGGCCGGGCGCGGCGCGCGGGGTCGAGGGTCGAGCGCGCCCGGGTCAACGTCCAGCGCCGCATCAAGGACGCGATCCGCCGGCTCGCCGCGGAGGACGCCGCGCTCGGCCGCTACCTCGACGCGACGATCAAGACCGGCGTGTTCTGTGCGTACGTTCCGGTGTGACGGAACACCGTTCCGGAGTCCGGAACGCCTGGTGGGCAAAGGAGAAGCTGATGTCCACCGCCAAGCAGATCGCCCTCGACTTCCTCGCCCGCATGAACGCCGGAGACCTCGCCGGAGCCGCCGCGGTGATGGCCGAGGACAGCATCCACCACGCCGCCCTCCCCGAGGCCCAGGGCCGCGCCGGCTTCCAGCGGATCGCCGGCAAGTTGCGCGCCGCGTTCCCCGACCTGCACCACGCGATCGAGGACGTGCTCGTCGACGGCGACAAGGTCGTCCTGCGCGTGACCCTCACCGGCACGCACACCGGCGCGCTCGACATGATCCGCCTGGCGCTGCCGGCCACCGGCAAGCAGGTCCGCTACGAACAGATCCACATCCTGCGTGTCGCCGCCGGCCACATCGTCGAGAGCTGGATGGCGCTCGACATCATGGCGATGCTCCGCCAGCTCGGCTTGAAGGTCGTGGCGGCCTAGGCGCCGACGCTGGGATTGCGTTCCTGGTAGATGCGCAGGATGTCCGCCGCGGTCTCTTCGATCGCGCGGTTGGTGACGTCGATGACCGGCCAGTTCGCGTGCTTGCGGAAGATCTCGCGCGAGTACGCGATCTCGTTGTCGATGTGCGCGCGCTGGCCGTAGCTTGAGTCCGGCGGCATGCCGAGGTGCGACAGCCGCGCCTGGCGGATGCGCATCAGCATGTCGGGCTGCACGATCAGGCCGAACACCTTCTTGTCGTCGACCTGGGAGAGCTCCTCGGGCGGATCGACGCCGAGCACGAGCGGCACGTTCGCGACCTTGAGCCCGCGCTGCGCGAGGTAGGTCGACAGCGGCGTCTTCGACGTGCGCGAGATGCCGACGAGCACGAGGTCGGCCTTCGGCAGGTTGCGCGGCTCGGCGCCATCGTCGTTCTTGACCGCGAACTCGACGGCCTCGATGCGGCGGAAGTAGTCGTCGGTGATCATGTGGAGCAGGCCGGGCACGCCGGCCGGCGGCGCCTGCAGGTACAGCGCGAGCTTGGAGATCAGCGCGCCGATCAGATCGACGGTCTCGATGTTGTACTTCTCGACGAGCTTCGAGATCAGGTCGCGCTCTTCCGGGTTGACGACGGTGAACACGACGAGCGCCTTGAGCTCCGCCGCCTTCTCGAGGATCTGCTCGAGCTCGCTCTCGAGCCGGACCCGCGAGAACAGCCGGATCTGGACCGGCTCGCTGAACTGGAGCGTCGCCGCGCGGACCATCCGCTCGGCGGTCTCGCCGGTGGCGTCGCTGATGATCATCACCGTCTTCATTACGGGGCCTCTATATCACGGGCAGGTGACGCCGTCCGCGCTGCTCCAGATCGACGACGCGCGGGCACTCGGGATCCGGCGCCGACGGGTCGCCGGTGACGTGCGCGCTCACCACCTTGCAGCCGCCGCGGCACAGCGAGTGGTAGTCACAGCTCGCGCAGGGCTCGCGCGCGTCGCGCCAGCGCCGGAACGCCCCGAACGCGTCCGGAGTGTCCCAGTACGCCGCGAGCTCGTCGACCATCGGCCGCCCCGCGGGCGACGCCATGAAGCTGCACGCCGACACGCGGCCGTCGGGCTTCGCGCCGATCAGGAAGTCGCCGCCGGTACAGCCGTACACGGCGAGCTCGGCGAGCAGCGCGCGCTCGGGGCGGTGGTGCGCGAGCATCGGCGTGTACGAGCAGTCGACCTTGACGCGCACGCGGTGGCGCTTCGCCGCGGCGAGCACGGTCGGCAGGAACGCGCGGTGCTGCGCGTCGGTGCAGCGCAGCTCGTGGTACGCGCGCGCACCGCGGCCGCTCGGCTTGAACCGCAACAGCTCGAGCTCGGAGAGCCGGCGCTCGCGCGCGTACGCGAACAGCGCGTCGAGCTCGCCGAAGTTGCGGCGCGTGACGACCACGTTGATGCCGACCTCGCGCTTGATCGCGCGCAGCGCGCGCACGGCGGCGTCCGCGCGCGCGAAGCCATCGAAGCCGCGCACGGCCGCGTACGTCGCGTGAAGGCCGTCGATCGAGACGTTGATCTGCCCGAACAGGTGCGCGCACGCGAGCAGGCGATCGAGGCCGTCGAGCCCGCTCGTCGTCAGGTTCGGCACGAGGCCGCGCCGGCGCGCGTGCGCGGCGAGCTCGGGCAGCCATGGCAGCGCGGCGCTCTCGCCGCCGCCGAGCGCGAGGTGGAACACGCCGCGATCGGCGAGGTGATCGATCGCGCGCGTCCACTCGGCGAGGCCCCACTCGTGCGGCGCGCCCTGCGGCGACGCGCCGGTGTAGCAGCCGGTGCAGCCGGCGCCGCAGCGGTTCGTCAGCTGGAGGTGCGCCTCGAGCGGCGCCGACAGCACGTCGTCGCCGAGCTCGCGCTCCGGACCGCGCCACGTCGCGGGCTCGCCGTCGACGCGGACCACGCGGCGCGCCATCGCGCGATCGACGAACACGAGCGCGCGCGGCCACGCGAGCTGGACGATCGCGCCGAACCGCTCGAACCGCGCGCGCCGCATGCCGCGCGCGGCACGCAGCCGCGCGACGACCGCGCGCGCGGCCTCGATCACGGCGCCGCCTTGCACGTCGGCGCCGGCGTCGCCTGGCAGGTCACCTTGTGGTGCGTCGTCTTCTCGCCGAGCGTCGTGTCGTAGCGGAGGACGAGCGCGCCGTGCTCGACGGTCGCATCGATGCCGCCGAGCTCGACGGGCTGGCCGTCGAGATCGATCGTGTCCGCGGTGATCACGTCGTGGTTCGCGCGCACGAGCACCTCGATCGAGCCGAGGTGATAGGCGGTGTCCCGGATGTCCTCGTGCACCGCGACCTCCTGCCACGGCGCGGCCTTGTTCGTGATGTCGACGAGGTCGACGTGGCAGTCGGGCGCGCCCGGCGGATCGACGCCGCAGCCGGCCTGCTGATCCGGCGGCAGGTCGGCGCAGCCCTCGACCTCGGCGTGCACGCGCGCCTGCCACTCCTGCTTCGCGTCGTCGAGGCCGGCGCACAGCTTGTCGAACGCGCTCGGCGGCGGAGGAGGCGGCTCGACCTCGATCGTCGGCTTCACCGCCTGCGCCTGCGCGCCCGGCGGCAGCGTGCCCCACACCTCGAGCTCCGACACGCACGTCTCGCGCCACGCCTTCTTCGTGCCGAGCTTCACGCGATCGATGTCGATCCGCAGCGTGTCCTGCGCGTGGAGCTTCAGCTTCTGCAGCTCGCGCTTGTCGGGATCGAGCGGGAACCGGCCGAGCACGCGGTCGCCCTGGCGCACGCTGACCTCGGTGATCCGCGGGTTCATCGTGAAGTAGTCCTCGCCCTTGGGGCCGTGGCCGGTGTGGCCGACGGTCATCCGCACCTCCTCCGCGGTCGCGCCGGCGGGCAGCGTGATCTGGATCCACGCGCCCTCGAGATCGCCCGTGCGCGAGTTCCACGCGGTGTCCAGGTCGTGATCGACGAGGTGCTCGGGCTTGATCGCGGCGTTCTGGACCTGCGACGACAGCTTGACGACCGTCGGCACGGCATGCAGCAGCTCGACGAGCGGGGCGGCCGCCGGAGCGGGTGCTGGCGCTGGCGCGGGCGCGGGCGTGGGAGGGGGCGGCGCGGCCGGCTTGTCGCCGCGGCACGCGATCGTCGCGATGAGGGCCAGCTCACGAGGCCGCATCGGGCTTTCCTTCCGGTTTGGGCGGCTCGGCCGCGACCGGCCGCCGCCAGCGCAGCAGCGCGCCGATGACGGGAGTCACGATCGCGAGCGCGGTGGCGCCGACGAGCAGGAACGTCACGTCGACGCCGAGGCTCGACGAGTTCGGATTCATCCCCCACTTGATGGCGAGGATGCGGCCGCGCTTGCGCATCGCCCGCGACTGTAGCGCACGATCTACAATGATGGCGTGATCCTGCTCGTCGCCTGGCTCGCCTGGCTCGCCTCCGTCGGCGCGGCGGCCGCGACGTACGCGATGCCGTTCATCTTCCTGGCGACGCTCGGGCCGATCGTCGCGCTCGCGACCTGGGCGCGCGCGCCGGCGACCGGCGTGCTGCGGCCCGGCTGGCGCGCGCCGTACCGCGCGACGTGCGGCGTGCTGGTCGCCGCGAGCGCGCTCGGCATCGCGAGCGGTGCGCGCGCGGCGGTGCTCGACGCGAGCCACCTCGGCAACTCGCTCGTCGCGGCGATCTTCCTCGCGATGGCGATCCTCGGCTGGCGCGCGCTCGTGAAGCCGTCGCCGGTGCGGATCGCGTCGATCGCGCCGGCGCTCTACCTCGGCGCGGTCCTGTTCGCGACGCTCGGCGGCGCGATGGATCTCGACCTCTACTGGAGCTGGCTCGCGCCCGGCTGGCCGCTGCTCGCGATCGCGATCGCCGCGGTGTTCGGCGCGATCGCGTCGCTGTTCGCGTTCACGCCGGAGATCCCCGAGGCGCAGCAGCTCGCGTGACGGATTTTCGAGGCCGGCGCGCGCGTTGTCGCGTGCTTGCGCCGGCTCGCGCCTTGCAACCCCGCGCGCGCATGCGTCTCGCCGCGTTCGCCTGCCTCGCCGCCTGCTCGACGTCGCCGGCGCCGGACCACCCCGGCGCACCGCAGCTGCACGACCTGTCGATCCTGTTCCCGCTCGACGATCGGGCGCAGCTCGCCGACTACCTGCCCGCGAGCGCGCTCGTGCCCGAGACGATCTATGACCAGGACTTCAACACGAGCCAGATCCCGTTCGACGAGCTCCACGTCGTGTCGTTCCGCCTCGATCCGTGCTTCGCGCAGATCGGCCCGGTCACCGACGACGCCGCGTGCAAGAACCAGCTGCGCGTCGTGCTCCAGCCGCTGTCGTTCTTCCAGGGCCAGCTGCTCGCCGACGACTCCGCGGTCCACGTGTTCTACTCGCTGACGCGTGACGAGCTGCTCGCCGCGGTCGCCGACATCGTCGCGGCGCGCGAGCACGCGGGCGGCAGCGCGGACCTCGGCGCGCTCGCGCCGCACCCGCTGATCGTGCGCGACGGCATGGACGGCGAGCTCGCGCAGCGGCTCGAGCAGGTGATCACGACCTACGCGACGACCGACCGGCTCGTCCGCTTCACGTCGATGCTGTCGGCGAACGTGTTCGGCGGCGGGACCGGCGAGGACCGGTCGTGGCAGCTCCACGGTGTCGACGTCGCCGGCGACACGACGACGTCGATCGACATCGCGACACTGCCCGCACAGACGACCGACGAGACGGTCGCGGCGAGCTCGGTGCCGCTCGACGCCAACCTCGATCCGGCGACCGCGTCGAGCGACAGCATCGCGCTGCTCGCGAGCACGAACGCCGCGTCGACCGCGAGCGCCGAGCAGCGCCAGGCCGCGTTCGACGCGGCGCTGCGCATCGAGAACCCGAGCTTTCACTCGCCCGACACGATCGACTGCGCGAGCTGCCACATGGCTGAGCCCGCGCGCGATCTCGTCGGCGCGCAGCTCGGGCTCGCCGCCGACGGCAACCCGAACGCGTTTGTCGCGGATCCGTCGCTCGATCCGAGCGACCTGCGCTCGACGACGCACGTGCTCGCGGCCGACGGCAGCCTCAACATCCACGCGTTCAGCTACCGCGGCAAGGAGCCGATGATCAACGCGCGCGTGATCCACGAGACCGCCGCGAACCTCGCGTACGTCACCGCGATCTACGGATCGTACTGAGGCTGGCCGGCGGTCTTGAGCAGGTCGATCAGGTTGTCGTGCACGATCGAGATGTACGCGATCGCGACGACGCCGAGCACGCACGCCGCGACGTGCACGAGCGAGCGCGCGCGCGCCGGCCGGCCCCGCGCGCGCAGCAGATCGAGCGCCGCACCCGACAGCCACCCGAGCACGATGCCGGTGACCGAGATCCGCGTCACCGCCGGCGCGATCGTGCGCTGGCCGAGCCACGCGATCGCGCACAGCAGCGTGGCGAGCGGCGCGAGGAACATCGCCTCGACCGGCGGGCGCAGCGCCGGCCATCTGCGGCCGCCGCGGTGGATCGCGTCGTACAGCGACGCGCCGAGCACCGCCAGCGCGAGCAGCAGCGCGAGCCACGCCGCGTGCTCGAGCGCGGCCTGGCGGCGGCCGCGCTTGGCGGCGGCGATCAGCTCCGCGCGCGCGGCGTCCTCGACCGGGTTGCCACCCGGCAGCTGCGTCGCGAGCTGCTGCGCGAGATCCCAGTCCTTCGCGTCGAGCGCGCAGCTGGCGGCGTCGCGGGCGCCGTCGAGCGCCTGCGGCGAGCTCGGCCACCTGCGCGCCAGCTCGCCGTAGACGCGCAGCGCCGCGCGGAAGCGGCCGCGGCCGTGCAGCCAGCCGGCGAGCCACAGCTCGACGTCGGGAGTGCCGGGCCAGTTGCCGGCGGCGACCGTGTCGGCCCGGGCGATCACCTGCTCCGGCGTCAGCGTGTCGGCGGTCGCGACGAGGTCGGAGAACGCCGCGGCCTGGGCCGCGTACTCGTCGTGCGGCCCGAGCTCCGCGCGCAGCGTCTCGCCGCGCCGCTGCGCCGAGAGCGCGACGCGCGCGTCGGGCTGCTCGCGCACGATCCGCTCGTAGAGCCTCGCCGCGTGCGCCGGATCGTGCAGCCGCAGCTCGCACGCGCGCGCCGCCGCGAACAGCGCGTCGGCATCCGGCGCCCCGTGCTCGATCGCGTCGACCGCGGCGGCGACCGCGCGCGGATCGCTGGCCGCGAGATCGTCGAGCGGCGCGGCGGCGGCGCGCGCGACGAGCAGGAGCAGGACGAAAACGAGCGCGACGCGATGCACGCCCGGCCTAGGTGTCGTGATCTCCGCCGGTGCCCTCGCCGCGATGGATGCCGAGGGCGCGCAGCTTCTTGTGCAGGTTCGTGCGCTCGATCCCGAGCGCCTGCGCGGTGCGCGAGATGTTCCAGTCGTACTCCGCGAGCCGGATGCGGATGAACTCGCTCTCGACCTCCTCGCGGAACTCGCGCAGGCTCTTGCCGGCGTAGCGGCCGAGATCGATCGCGGTGACCGGCCCCGTGTTGCCGGTGCGCTGGCTCGCCGGGCGCGGGCCGCCGAGGTACGGCGGCAGATCCTTCTCGCGGATCACCTCGTCGCTCATGATCACGAGCCGCTCGACGACGTTGCGCAGCTCGCGCACGTTGCCGGGCCAGTCGTACTGCTTGAGGCGCTCGAGCACCGGGTCGTCGACCGGCTTGTAGCCGAGGCCGTTCTCGTCGCAGCACTCGCGCACGAACGACTCGGCGAGCAGCGGGATGTCGTCGGCGCGCTCGTGGAGGTCGGGCGAGCGGATCGGCACGACGTTGAGCCGGAAGTAGAGGTCCTCGCGGAACGTGCCCGCCTTGACCATCTCCTCGAGGTCGCGGTTCGTGGCGGCGACGACGCGGCAGTCGGTGCGCAGGCTCTTCTCGCCGCCGACGCGCGTGAACTCGCCGGTCTGCAGCACGCGCAGCACCTTCGCCTGCGCGGGCAGCGCCATGTCGCCGATCTCGTCGAGGAAGATCGTGCCGCCGTCGGCGACCTCGAACAGGCCGCGCTTCTTGGCGACCGCGCCGGTGAACGCGCCGCGCTCGTGGCCGAACAGCTCGCTCTC
>JBLMXA010000348.1:0-3451 GCA_050257515.1 Acidobacteriota bacterium
TCGCGATGAAGCTCGTGCTGCGCAGCGCCGACGAGGTCGCCACCTACGTGTTCGACGAGGTCGACGCCGGCATCGGCGGCCAGGCGGCGCAGGTCGTCGGCACGCAGATCCGCGCGGTGGCCGACCACCGCCAGGTGCTGTGCGTGACCCACCTGCCGCAGATCGCCGCGTTCGCGGATCATCACTTCCACGTCGAGAAGACCGAGGTCGGCGGCCGCACCGAGACTCACGTCCGCAAGCTGACCGGCGCCGCGCGCAAGGACGAGCTCGCGCGCATGCTCGGCGGTGCCGCGACCGCGCGCGCGAAGGCGCACGCGGCGGAGCTCCTCGAGGGAGCACGCCGGGCCGCCCGGGCCTGAAGAAATCGGAACCGCCAAGGCGCCGAGCACGCCAAGCCGGAGCCAGAAGAAGACGAACCACAAAGACACAAAGGACACGAAGATCTGATCTTTGTGATCTTTGTGTCTTTGTGGTTCTTCCGCTCTGCTTGGCGCCCTCTGCGCCTTGGCGGTTCAATCATGCGCCGCGTCGACGAGCGTCGGGGCGAGCACGCGCACCAGCTCCTTCGGGTCGAGCGAGACCAGGAGGCCTCGGTGGCCTCCATTGATGTAGATGGCCGGCAGGTCGAGGATCGTGCGCTGCATGTAGATCGGCATCGGGTGGCGCAGGCCGAACGGAGACGTGCCGCCGACCTGGTAGCCGGAGTGGCGGTCGGCGATCCTGGGGTCGCACGGCTGGACGTGCTTGGTGCCGATCGCGCGCGCGAGGTTCTTCGCGGACACCTCGCGATCGCCGTGCATGAGCACGCACAGCGGCTGCTTCGCGTCGTCCTCGAAGATCAGCGTCTTGATCACCGCGTGCTCGTCGACGCCTAGCGCCTCGCTCGACGCGCGCGTGCCGCCGTGCGGCTCCCACGCGTAGACGTGCGGCTCGAACGCGACGTTCGCGCCGCGCAGCACGCGGATCGCCATCGTCACCGGGTACTTGTCGTGCTTGGACATCGCGCGGTCAGCGGCCGCCGCGGCCGGTGGCGCGCAGCGAGCGGAGCCGTTCGCGCCGCGCGGCGGCGAGCCGGGCCGACTGCGCCGCCTCGCGCGCCTCCGTCTTGCGGAGCACGAGACCCGACACCACGAGGACGAGGGCGACACCAGCGAGCGCGATCAGCACGGGGCGTCTGTATCACGAGTCGACGAGCGCGTCGTCCTTGTTCGAGATCGTCAGGGGGCTGTCGTCGCTCCCGGCGAGGTAGAGCGCGCCGTCGTTGCGACGCAGCGCGAACCCGGTGACCGCGACCTGGTCGTCGGTCGCGAGCCGGTCCTCCCAGACGTGGATGCCGGCGTGGTGGAGCAGGTGGTTGCCGATCGGGTTGGCCTGCCCGTCGATCTCGTGGCCCTGGAGCTGTAGCTTCGCGTGCTTGACCGAGACCTCGATCGTGCCGCTGTCATCGCGGACCTGGAACCGCACGAGGCGGACGTCGTCCGGCGGCGGGCGGTAGTTGTAATCGGCGGAGTACTGCCACGCGCGGCACGCCAGGCACTTCGTCCCGGAGTGTGGCGCGTCGACGGTCTCCCCGACCGACACCGCGGTGCCGACCACGCGCGCGCGCTGCCCCTCGACGAGGTCCGCGATGCGCACGCGGCGCACGGCGTGGAGCTTGCGCTGGTCGCGCCGGTACATCCACACCATCACGACGATCGTGAGCGCGAGCATGCCGAGCACGAATGCCGCCAGCTCGAGCGTGTAGGTCCAGCCTTCCCATTCCACGCGGCTATCGTACGACAGCGGCGATCGTCGATGTCGCGCTCGGTGCCCGGCGGTTCAACTCTCCGCGAGCTCGCGGAGCAGCGCCGTGCGCAGCTTCGCCGACGACCGGCGACGCGGGCGAGCCTTCGCCATCGATCGCGAGCGCGACGCGTCCGGGCACCGCGATCAGATCGGGCGACGCGGTCGCCGCGATCAGCTCGATCGAGACCGGCGGCGTCGCCAGCGCGTGGTGGATGCGGCGGGGCTTGCGTTCGGAGCGCGGAGCGCGGCGAGCTTTCGCCGCCTGGGTCGGGCGGGGGCGTCGGCGTGTCATACGGCGAAACCACGAGCAACCCGGCCGGCGCGAGCGGCTGTCACGCGCGCGAGAACGCGCACTCGCTGCGCCGCGTGCCCGCACCGCGGCAGCTCCTGCATCACTGGCAGTCGGCGGTCAGCTCGCTCTGGTTCAGCGCCGGCACGAGCACGCGTGCCTCGTCGAGCAGCTGGTGCGCTTCCGGGCAGCGGCTGTTGATCGACATGCACTTGGCGACGGCGACCAGCACGGCGGCGGCGACCCGCGGCTCGCTCGCGCCGTTCGTCTTCGCGAACGCGCGCGCGGGACGTACGTAGAGATCGCAGCTCGCGCGATCGGGCGGGAACATCGACGTCTGCGTGAGCAGGCGCCGGCGACGGGTCGCGGCATCGGCGTGCGGATCCTCCGGCGAGCACCAGTAATCGGCGTCGATCCGCGACGAGGTGTCGGCGGGCGAGCCGACGCGCGTGTACAGCGCGACGAGCCGCGCGGTGGCGCCGGCGCAGTCGCCGGTCAGCATCGCGCAGTGCTCGCGATCGAACGAGTAGCGGAGGGAGTCGCGGTTGGAGAACGCGGCGGATGACAGCGAAGCGGCGGCCTGCGTGCAGTGAGGATCGCGGCGCTTGAGCAGGGCCTCGAGGCCGTCGAGCGCGGAGGCGGGGGCGGTGGCGGTGGCGGGCGCGGCCGCGGGCGGCGCGGGCGGGGACGTGGTCACGGAGGGAGGCGGAGACGGGCTCGGGCCCGGCGTCGCGTGCTTCGGTGGGCGGGGAGCCGGAACCGGAGCCGGAGCGGGAACCGGAGCCGGAGCGGGAACGAGAGCGGGAACCGGTGACGGTGACGGTGACGGTGACGGTGACGGTGACGGTGACGGTGACGGTGACGGTGACGGTGACGGTGACGGTGACGGTGACGGTGACGGTGACGGTGACGGTGACGGTGACGACACGGCGACGCTGTCGCGGTGAGAGGTGCCGAGCGTGGCGGCGACGATCACGGCGGCGCCGGCGAGACCGAGCGCGGCGATGCCGCCGACGGCGATGCGGCGGCGGCTGCGGGTGACGTTGCGATCGAGGACGGGGGCGGGAGACGGCGGCGAGGGCACGAGCGAGGGCTCGCCAACGATCTGCTCGATCGCGTCGGCGAGCGCGGCGATCGTCGGATAGCGGGCGTCGGCGTCGAACGCGAGGCCGCGCGCGAGCGCGGCGCACAGCGCGTCGAGCTCGGGCTCGCGCGCGCGGCGCTCGGCGACGAACGCGACGAGATCGGGCGCGGAGACGTCGGGGGTGGGGCGGCGGCCGGAGATGCCCTCGACGAGCGCGACGCACAGCGCGAACTGATCGCAGCGCGCATCGGCGGGCACGCCGAGGCGCTGCTCGGGAGCCATGTACGCCGGCG
>JBLMXA010000349.1:0-11556 GCA_050257515.1 Acidobacteriota bacterium
GTGGCAGCCGCGGCACGCCGGTGCGATCACGTTGCGATACACCTCGCGATCGAGCGTGCTCGCGTTCCAGCCGTCCGGCATCGCCGCGGGGTCGCCGGCGATCCGCGCGATCGCGCCCGTCGCGTCGGCCGTCGCGACCAGCGCGTTCAGCTGCACGAGCGCGCCCGACTGATCCGCGAACGTCAGGCCGGGCTGCGCCGGGAACTTCAGGTTCGCCGCGTCGAACGGCAGGAAGTGCGCACCGGTCACCGCGTGCGTCACCGGATCGTAGCTCGCGCCGGCGCCGTGGCAGTTCAGGCAGTTGTTCGGGATCGACGTGTTGTCGCCGAACGTGTCGAGCGTCGCGCTCGTCGCGAGCGCGCCCGTGGCGCCGTACACCGCGAACGTGACGCTGTTCGGCGCGCCGGCCGGCGGCGTGTACACCATCGCGACCGACGCGAACGAGCCCGTGCCGCCCGCGGCCTCTCCGGCGGTCGCGCGCGAGATCGCGTCGTCGGCGTCGCCGCCGAACGCGCCGTAGTTCGACACGTAGCAGGCGAGGCCACCGCCGGGCTGTGCCGCGCAGTGCATGCCGCGGCCGATGCCGAGATCGCCCGCGTTGTAATAGACCATCGCGACGTCGCTGCCGGTGAAGCCGTACGCGCTGCGGAACGCGGCGAGCGTCGCGGGCGCGGCGCTCGCCTGGTAGTAGGCGGCGGTCTCGCCGGTGTCGATCGCACCGCGTCCCTCGAGGAAGCGCGGCCGGTTGATCAGATCGAGCGGCGTCATGGACGTGTTGACGAGCACGACGCCGGCACTCGCCGGCGCACCGCACGCGGCCGCGCGCGCGCGCCAGCCGGTCACCGACGCGAGGCAGGCGTCGGAGTCGTGGAAGAACCCGCCGAGCAGCGAGCCGTCCGCGGCGACGGCGCGCAGGTGCAAGAGGCCGCCGCGCGGCCACCGCGTCGAGTCGAGCGCGGCAGGCGCGATCGCCACGCGCCACTCGTACATGGTCGCGTCGGTAATGGACGGCGTCGTGTCGCTCGTCGCCGTCGCGATCGTCGTCCACTCCTCGAGGTTGTCGACGTTCGCGGGCACTTGCACGTCGATCGCGGCGCCGGGTGCGGCCGCGACGCCGACCACCGACAGCGTGGCCGCCGCCGGCTCGCCGGTCACGATCTGACCGAGCCGCGGCTCGACGACGACGCCGAACGGATCCACCGGGGCAGGTGGTGCCACCTGAGGTGGGGGCGCCGGTGCCGGTGCTTCGGCCACGCAACCACCGACGACCAGCACGCACGCGGTCAGCCTCGTCATCGAGTGTGCTTGTGCTGACGGCTCCTACATCGGTTGCTGACAGCTGCTGTCGCGCTCAGGGATGCGTGCCCGGCGGCCAGATCGTGAACTTCGCGTGGATCATCGACGACTCGCCCTGCACGGTCGTCACGCCGTCGACGCGCACGCCGTCGCGCGACAGCGTGCCGGTGACGTTCGCCGCGATCGACGCGACGTCGCCGGGCGCGCTGATCTCGACCGTGATGTAGCCGGCGCCGCGCAGCCGGCCGAGCGGGAGCAGCCGCGGATCGAGCCGGACCTGGAAGCCGCCCGGCAGCACCGCACCGAGATCGACCTCGATCACGACCGGCTCGGGTTTCGGCACCTCGACGTGCACGTTCGCGTCGACGTGCACGTTGGGCACCTCGATGTCGACGTGCGGCGCGGTCAGATCGACGCGCACGGTCTGCTCGGGCGGCGCGACCGGCGCGGGCGGCGGTGGCGGCGTCATCAGCGCGAGGCGCGGCCCGCACCCGTTGCTCGCCTCGGCGCCGCTGCGCTCGCCGACGCGGAACACGAGCCCGCCGGCGACGACGTCGCCGGTGTCGAGGTCGTCGCGCAGCCACGTGCCGATCTCGAGCGCGCCGGTGCAGCCGACGAGCCCGCGGAGGCCGAGCTCGCCGATGCCGACCGGCCGCAGCTCGCCGCCGGCGTCGTGCGCGATCCACGCCTCGCCGGCCTGCGCCTGCAGGTAGCCGATGCCGAACGAGAGCCGCGGCCCGGTGACCGCGGACCACGACGCGCCGTCGTACGCGTGGATCGTCGTGTCGCTCGTGAAGTCGAACATGTAGATGCCGCTCGTCTCGAGGCTCAGGTGAGGCGCGACGGGCAGCCCGAGCGTCAGGCCGAAGCCGAGGAACGGCCCGAACAGGAAGTCGAGCGACGTCGTGTGCGACCAGCGATGCGGCGCTGGCTCGCCGAGCCCCTTCGGCGCGACGTTGACCTCGAAGCCCATGCGCAGGCTCGCGAGCACCGCCTCGAGCCGCGGATCCTGTAGCGTCCGCTCGTACGCGAGCTCGGCCGCCATGTCGACGGTCGAGTCGGTGCCGGCGAACGCGCCGAGCTCGCGTGCGAGCGACGCGCGGACGAGCGGCGCGTTGCCGCCGAGCGGATCGGCGTGCAGCGCGTAGCCGGCGCCGACGCCGAGCACCCAGCCGTTGCGCTCGATCTCGTCGGCCCACAGCCGCAGCTTCGCCTCGCCGAGGAAGTGCTGCGCGAGCTCGGTCGACATCCCGGGCACCGGCATGCCCATCAGCTCGTAGCGCACCGCGAGCTGCAGCATGCGCGACGGCGCGAAGTCCCACTCGACACCGAAGCCCTGCGCGGCGCCGCTCGTCGGCACGGCGCCGAACGTCGCGCCGCTCGTCCAGTCGAAGCCGAGGCCCCACTGCAGGCCGCCGGTGTCGACGTGCGGCCGGCACGTCACCTCCGCGCCCGGCGTGTGCGGCAGCGGTTGCTGGCACTCGGGCAGCGAGCGCAGGTCGCCGAGCGACAGCCCGAGCGGCCAGCCGTCGGGGCCGATCGGGTCGAAGCCCGCCGGGGCTGGCTCGGGCGCCGGCGCCGGCTGCGCGCGCGCGACGGAGCCGAGCCCGAGCCCGAGCACGAGTACGAGCACGATCCGCGGCACGCGCAGGGCAAGAGCAACCGACATGCCACGCTCACGATCGCACGTTTGCGCCCGCGGCGTGACCGCGCGTTTACGGGCATACTGCGCCGGTGCAGCGCGAGCGCGTCTACTTCACCTGGCCGGACCGCCGATTCCGGTACGAGTGCCGCGGCTGCGCGGCGTGCTGCAAGGGCTACGGGATCGGTGTCGACATGGTCGCCGGCGAGCTCGTCCAGCTCGTCACCAAGCGGCCCGAGGTCGCCGCGTTCGTGCGCAAGCGCGGCGACGCGATGACCGTGTTCAACCCGCGCGAGCGGTGCTGGTTCCTCGAGGACGACGGCATGTGCCGCGTCGAGCGCGAGGACGGCCGCGCCGCGAAGCCGGCCGCGTGCCGGCTGTTCCCGTTCAACCGGATCTACCGCGTCGGCACGCTGCTCGTCGTCGACTACAACAGCGTGCTGTGCCCGCTCCAGGTCGCGCCGCCGGGCGAGGGCGTCTCGCACGACGAGCTGCTCGCGGAGATGGACACGGTCAAGGATCCGAACCTGACCGGCGCGGTCGAGGCCGACGATCCGCTGTTCGCGTCCGAGCGCGCGATCGCCGACGCGATCTTCGGGTCGCCGACGCTCGACACCGCGTGGACCGCGCAGGGCGGCGGCGATCGCGCCGTGTTCACGTCGGCGTTCGAGACGATCGTCGGGATCCCGTGGGCGGCACCGGGCGCGGCGACGCTCGAGGCCGCGGTGCTGCTCACGCCGTCCTTGCGCTTCAACGAGCTCTACGGGCCGCGCCAGTACGCGCCGCGCGCGAAGATGCCGCCGTTGCTCGCGCGCATGTGGCTCGCGTGGCTCGGCTTCGCGGCGCTCGGCGAGCGGCTCGCGCAGCGCGCGCTCGGCGTGCAGGAGC
This sequence comes from Acidobacteriota bacterium, assembly GCA_050257515.1. Taxonomy (GTDB): domain Bacteria; phylum Myxococcota_A; class Polyangia; order Haliangiales; family Haliangiaceae; genus JABFXX01. The sequence continues at coordinate 3,827 of JBLMXA010000349.1, forward strand.
TGACGACGCTGTTCGTCGAGCAGGCCGCCGTGATGCACGCGATCGCCCGGTGGAACGACACGCCGCACCTCAAGCCGGGCACGTTCCGCGTGACGCCGGACCCGCTGGCCAAGGCGTTCGCCGAGCTGTGCACGAACAACCGCAAACCCGCACGTTCGCTGGGCGAGCTGGTCACCAGCGCGCTCGGCTCGCAGACGCCGGTGGCCCGGATCGCGGCGCTCAAGGGTGCCGAACAGATCATCAAGGCCGCGTTTTCGTAGCCCTTGTGGCCCCCGGGGCTGCGTGGTAGATCCGCCGCCTCACAAAACTCACCACACCCGAGATAGCCGGCCGTGCCCGCGAGGGTTCCGGAAATCGCCGACGGTGTGGGTGGCAACCAACGGAGATTGACAATGGAGACGATGGCAGAAGCGACGGGGCAGAACCCCATCAGCATGCGCGCCTTGCTCGAGGCGGGCGTGCACTTCGGGCACAACACCGGCCGGTGGAACCCGAAGATGAAGCAGTACATCTTCGGCGCCCGCAACGGCATCCACATCATCGACCTGCAGCACACCGTGCGCATGTTCCGCCAGGCGTTCCAGGCGGTGGTCGACACGACGAGCCGGGGCGACACGATCCTGTTTGTCGGCACGAAGAAGCAGGCGCAGGACGTGATCGTCGAGGAGGCGACCCGCTCGGGCCAGCACTACGTCACGCAGCGCTGGCTCGGCGGCACGCTGACGAACTTCCGCACGGTCAAGGGCTCGCTCGAGCGCCTGCGCTCGCTCGAGAAGATGGAAGAGGACGGCACGCTGTTCGCGCTCACCAAGCGCGAGCAGGTGATGATCCGCCGCGATCGCGACAAGCTGATGAAGTCGCTCGGCGGCATCAAGGGCATGAGCAAGCTGCCCGGCATGATGTTCGTGATCGATCCGCACAAGGAGCACATCGCGGTCGAGGAGGCTCGCAAGCTCGAGCTGCCGGTCGTCGCGGTCACCGACACGAACTGCGATCCCGACGTCATCGACTACGTGATCCCCGGCAACGACGACGCGATCCGCGCGATCAAGCTGTTCGCGTCGAAGATCGCCGAGGCCGCGATCATCGGCAGCAAGGTCTGGAAGGAGACCGCGCGCCACCGTGGCCAGGAGCGCGAGCAAGAGGGCGAGCGCATCATCCACGTGTCGTCGGGCGGCGATGGTCCGCGCGTCGAGATGTCGACGGGCGGGGCGATGTTCAACCCCGAGGCGTCGGCGTCGCCCGAGGAGAACAAGTAGTCATGGAAGTCACGGCCACCCAGATCAAGGACCTGCGCGAGCGTACCGGCGCGGGCATGTCGGACTGCAAGAAGGCGCTGACCGAGGTCGGCGGCGACATGGACAAGGCGATCGACTACCTGCGCGCGAAGGGGCTCGCGAAGGCGGCCAAGAAGGCCGGCCGCGAGGCGACCGAGGGCCTGGTGGTCTCGTACATCCACAGCGGCGGCCGCATCGGCGTGCTGCTCGAGGTCAACTGCGAGACCGACTTCGTCGCGCGCGGCGAGGACTTCGTCAACTTCACGAAAGAGGTCGCGCTGCAGATCGCGGCGATGAACCCGCTGTACGTCAAGAAGGACGACGTGCCGGCGTCGTCGATCGAGCACGAGCGCAACGTGCTCGTCGCGAAGGCGAAGGAAGACCCGAAGAACGCGAACAAGCCCGACCAGGTGCTCGCGAAGATCACCGAAGGCCAGATCACGAAGTGGGTCAAGGAGATCTGCCTGCTCGACCAGGCCTGGGTGAAGGACCCGGACAAGACGATCGACCAGCTCCAGCAGGAGCTGATCGCGAAGATCGGCGAGAACATCAAGATCCGCCGCTTCGTCCGGTTCGAGCTCGGCGAGGGTCTCGAGAAGAAGAAGGACGACTTCGCGGCCGAGGTCGCGAAGCAGGCCGGCCTGGCCTGATCTGACTTCTGGCGGAGCCGGCAAGTGGTGCGCGGTGGCGACGGGAGTTGCCGGCGCGCGATGATGTAAGCCGGCGGACGCGCTGGACATCGCGTGTGGTACGCGCGGTGCACGGGCACGGCCGCATGGGCGTCGTCGAGCCGGTGTTTCCCGAAGAGGACGAGTATCCGTCGTACCGCGTGCCGAGGCCGATCGTCCTGCCGCGCGCCGAGCCGCGGGCGATCGTGAAGCTCGAACGCTACGTGCGCGAGGCACTGCGCGCCACCGGCACGCAGATGATCGCGCACTAGCGTGATATGCCTCGCGCGTGAGTAACGCCGCCAAGCCCCAGACCGCGATCACGCCTACCCGCGCGGATAATTATCCGGAATGGTACCTCGAGGTGATCAAGGCCGCCGACCTCGCCGAGTCGAGCGAGGTCAAGGGCTGCATGGTGATCAAGCCGTGGGGCTACGCGCTGTGGGAGAACATCCAGCGCGTGCTCGACGGCATGTTCAAGGCCACCGGGCACGTCAACGCGTACTTCCCGCTGTTCATCCCGCTGCGCTACCTCGAGAAGGAGGCGGCGCACGTCGAGGGCTTCGCGAAGGAGTGCGCGGTGGTCACCCACCACCGGCTCGAGGCGCGCGACGGCAAGCTGGTCCCGGTCAGCGCGCTCGAGGAGCCGCTCGTGGTGCGGCCGACGAGCGAGACGATCATCGGCGAGAGCTTCGCGAAGTGGGTGAAGAGCTATCGCGATCTGCCGTTGCTCATCAACCAGTGGGCGAACGTCGTGCGCTGGGAGATGCGCACGAGGTTGTTCCTGCGCACGGCGGAGTTCTTGTGGCAGGAGGGGCACACGGCGCACGCGACGAAGGACGAGGCCGTCGAGGAGACGATGCGCATGCTCGGCGTCTACGCCGAGTTCGCCGAGCAGTGGATGGCGATGCCGGTGATCCAGGGCGAGAAGACCGCGGGCGAGCGGTTCCCCGGCGCGGTGTCGACGTACTGCATCGAGGCGATGATGCAGGACAAGAAGGCGCTGCAGGCCGGCACGTCGCACTTCCTCGGCCAGAACTTCGCGAAGGCGTCGAACATCAAGTTCCAGAACGAGAAGGAAGAGCTCGTGCACGCGTGGACGACGTCGTGGGGCGTGTCGACGCGGCTCGTCGGCGGCATGATCATGAGCCACGCCGACGACGACGGCATGGTGTGCCCGCCGCGGCTCGCGCCGCAGCAGGTCGTGATCGTCGCGGTGATCCAGAAGCCCGAGGTGCGCCAGCAGGTGGTCGAGTACTGCAACAAGCTCGCGGCCGAGCTGCGCGCGCAGACGTTCGCGGGCACGCCGGTGCGCGTGCACGTCGACGCGCGCGACCTCCGCGGCGGCGATCGCGTGTGGGAGTGGATCAAGAAGGGCGTGCCGGTGCGGCTCGAGATCGGCCCGCGCGACATCGAGAAGGACGCGGTGTTCATGGGCCGCCGCGACAAGGCGCCGAAGGACAAGGCGGCGATGCCGCGCGCGGAGTTCGTCGGCAAGGTCGGCGCGATCCTGCAGGAGATCCAGGACGCGCTGTTCCAGCGCGCGCTCGCGTATCGCGAGGCGAACACGCGCGTGATCGACGACGAGAAGGAGTTCCGCGCGTACTTCACGGCCCCCGCGACCAAGAACGCCAACGATCGGGACAGCGGAACGGCATCGCCGGGAGGGCCGACGCCGATCCACGGCGGCTTCGCGATGACGCACTTCGACGGCGACCCCGCGCTCGAGGCGAAGATCAAGGACGAGCTCGGCGTCACCGTGCGCTGCATCCCGCTCGCGGCCGGCGAGCCCGGCACGTGTCCGTTCACGGGCAAGCCGAGCGCGAAGCGCGTCGTGTGGGCGAAGAGCTACTGAGGCAGGTAGGTGATCGCGAGCTGATCGAGCTCGGGCGACACCGTGCCGTCGCTGTACATCGTGACGCGCGCCTGCAGGTAGCGGCGCGCGGCGAGCGCTGGCGCCGAGTGATCGGCGACCGGCACGCCGAAGTCGGGCTGATCGGAGCAGTCGGCCGCGTCGCACGCGCGGACGTACACGTTGCTCGCGAGCGGTGCGCGCTCGGTCCACGACACGTCGGTGACGCGGACCGGCTGCATGAAGTCGCGCACCGGCGAGGTCCACGTGCCCGCGATCGCGATCTGCTCGGGGCCGCCGTGCGTGTGCAGCGTCAGGTGGAGCTCCTGCAGCGTGCTCGCGTTGCCGCCGGTGACATCGTCGGCGACGCCGAGCGTCCACGTCCCGGCCGCGGCGCCGCCGAGCAGCGCGCCCGAGGTCACCGGGATCGTGACGTACGCGGTGCCGAGCTGGGTGTCGCCCCCGCCGTGGGTCTGGATCGCGATCGGCGAGCCGCCGGGCGGGGTCAGGTAGAACACGAGCTGGTTCTCGTGCTGCGTCGACAGCCGCACGGTGACCTCGAGCGAGCCGACGAGCTCGCTCGGGAACGCGGCGACGGTCGCGGCCAGCGTCGCGGGGACGCCGCTGTCGTTCGCGATCGTGATCGGCGAGCTCGCGACGACCGAGCGCACGATCAGGCGGTCGCGGCGTGGCTCGACGACGCGCAGCCGGTCGGCGGCGATCGGTCCGGTCGTCTGATCGGGCGCCGCGGTGATCGCGAGCGACAGCGACGGCGTGCCCGACACGTGCGTGTAGTCGAGCACGAGGTCGTTCCAGCCGTCGATGAGGTCCGCGGTGACCGTCGTCGTGCTCGGCGTGCTGTCGCCGCGCACCCAGTGCGAGCCCGCGCCGCCGCCCGCGATCGCGAGCCGGTTGCCGGCGTCGCTCGTCGCGGCGATCGTGTAGCTGCCGGCGGTCGCGACGTGGAGCTGCCCGGACCAGCGCGCCGACCAGTCGATCGCGCCCGCGCCCGGCGGCGCCGGCGTGAGGTTCGTCTGCGCGAGCAGCGCGTCGGGTGCGAGCTGCATCACCGGGGCGAGGCCGTCGCCGCTCGCGCCGCCGAACAGCTGGCGCGCGAACGTCGAGCGCAGCGTGCCGGCGAGGCTCGACGTGTCGGCGCGCAGGCGATCGCGCGTGAACGGCACGAACGAGCCGGCGGGGCCGTGGCGAAAGTCGAGGTGGCCCGACGCCGTGCCCTCGCCGTAGCCCATGCGGATCGTGTACCAGCCCGCGGCCGGGAGCGCGCTCGACGTCTGCTGGCCGTTCGAGCGGCTCGCGACGACGGTCGTCCACCCGGACGGGCCGAGGAGGTCGACGAAGCCGGCACCGTCGGCGTCGAGCATCAGCTCGTCGTTCGCGTCGACGTAGATCTCGCCCTCGAACCACAGCGAGAACACGTCGTTCGTGGTCACGCCGACGTTCGCGTACGAATCGCTCGTCGACGTGTACTGGCCGTCCCACAGGCCGGCGCCCGACGGTGTCACCGCCGTCGTGTCGCTCCACTGCGGGTTCGTGTCGGCCGTGTTCCACAGCTCGGTGCCCTGCAGCCCGTGCTCGAGGAGCGCGCCGTAGACGTAGCCGGTCGGCGTCAGCGCGCCGGCCGGCTCGATGTCGATCGCGCTCGCCACGTAGCCGGCGCCCGCGAAGTCGCTCGCGGTGTCGAAGATCCAGTGGTCGCCGGGCGGTAGGCCGTCACCGACGGCGCCCTCGTAGCTTCCATGGTGGAAGCTGCACCCGGCGGCGATGGCGAGTACAGCTACCTTCACCAAAGATCATGATACTAGCTGCCCCAGCTGAGCGCGATACCGTATCGTCGCGACCCGGCATCGTCCTCGACGGTCGCCTCGACCTGCTCGGGCAACAGGATCATCAGCCAGCTCGTGTCGCAGTCGTGCCTGCTGCAGCTCGACTCGCTCGCCGCCAGCGCCTCGGCGCGCACGGCATTGAGCCCGAGCGACGCGCGCTTGCCGTGGTTGCCGCCGACCCCGGGGAGCGGATCGATCATCAGGCGCGAGTCGAGATCGACGCGCATGTACGCGAGGCTCGCGAACAGCCGCCAGGTCGCGTCGTGCTCGCGATAGAACTGCAGGCCGAGCTGCACCTCGGGGCCGTACGACGCGAAGTTGACGCCGACCGCACCGTCGACCGCGCGCGGGTCGTCGACGTACAGCGAGCCCGCGCCGAACGTGCCGCCGACCGCGACCTGCGGCCGCACGCCGCCGTCACCGAAGGACTTGCCGATCAGCGCGTGGCCGCGGAACGCGGCGGAGGACACGCTGTGGCCGCCCTCGAATTCGACGCCGCCGTCGAGGTGGTAGGTGGTGTCGGGCTCGGCATGGGCTCGGGCAGCGAGCACGAGCAGGAGCACGAGCACGAGCTTGATGTGATTCATGGATCGCCCCAGCAGTAGGCAGAGTGGTCGGCGAGCTGCACGCAGACGTGCGTGCTGGCGGACACGAGATCGACGACACCGGAGTACGCGACCGCGGGATCGCCGACGAGGAACGCATCGGAGCGCGCGAGCTGGCCGTGCTCGTTGCTGCCCCAGCACGTGACGTCGCCGCCGGCGAGCGCGCACGTGTGGCGGGCGCCGACGACGACGCGGGCCGCGCCGGGCAGCGCGATCGACGTCGGCGGCAGCGAGCAGTCGCTCGTCGTGCACGCGCGCGCGGCGGTCGCGTCGATCTGACCGTTGAGGTTGTCGCCCCAGCACGTCAGGCCGTCGCTCGCGATCACGCAGCCGTGATCGGCGTTGACCGCGACGTCGACGACGCCGCTGTACGGCAGGCGCACCGGCGTCGCGCCGTAGCCCTCGCCCCAGCACCACGCGGCCTTGTCGCGATCGATCGCGCACGCGGTCGAGTCGGCGGCGACGACGCGACCGACGAACAGCGGCTTGGCATCGGGCGTCTTGACCGGCAGCGGCGGGTCGAGCGCCGTCACGAGCGAGCCGCCGAGCTCGCCGTGCGTATCGACGCCCCAGCACATCACGGTGTCGTCGAGCGTCGTCGCGCACGTGAAGTCGTCGCCGGCGGCGACCGCGCGCACCGGCGGCAGCGTCGGCATCACGTCGGGGCCGAGCACGCAGCCGGTCGTGTTGCACGCGCGGTGCGCGCCGAGCGCGCCGTGCGAGTTGTCGCCCCAGCACTGGACCTGCGTCTCGGCGACGACGCACGCGTGCGCGTAACCGACCGCGACGTCGGTCGCCGTCGGCAGGTCGAGCGCGATCGGCTCCTGCGTGTTCGGATCTTCGGGCAGCGCGATCGCGGGGCCGTCGCTCTCGACGGTGCCGGCATCGAGCGTCGTGCCCTGCGCCTCGGTCAGCACGAGCAGGTGATCGCCGCCGGCGGCCATCACGTGGACCGGCCACGGCAGCTCGACGGGTTGGTATTGCGGCGAGGTGCACGCCGCCAGCAAGCACAGGCAGAGTCGTTTCATCGCGCGGTGCCGATTGCACGGGTCGGACCACTGGCAATGCCGCGAAGCGCCGTGGCGCGCGCTGGTGAAAGCTCGACACGTTGACGAGGTTTCCGTTAGCTCCGCGTTAACCTGCTCGGTGGTAGAGTCCGGCCGCCATGGCAGAGACCCGAACGCCCGCCTACAAGCGCGTCCTGCTCAAGCTGTCGGGCGAGGCGCTGATGGGCAGCCAGGCGTTCGGCATCAACCCCGAGGTCCTGAGCATGGTCGCGTCCGAGGTCGCCGAGACCGCGAGGCTCGGCGTGGAGCTCGCGGTCGTCGTCGGCGGCGGCAACATCTTCCGCGGCGAGGGCGCGAAGGGCATGGACCGCGTGACCGGCGATTACGTCGGCATGCTCGCGACCGTGATGAACGCGGTGGCACTGCAGCAAGCGATCGAGCGCTGCGGCGTGTCGACCCGCGTGCAGTCGGCGATCC